>NZ_JCACKO010000151.1:0-48960 GCF_059505445.1 Brasilonema angustatum
GGTTAGCTTATGTACGGACTGGTTACCGTTATTCAGCTAACAACGAATCGCACGACATAAATATATAGTGGTGCGACAAATACGCTTATGCAGTTTCTGGGGGTGCGACAACACTTAGAGCCTGTGTTTTGCCCTTAAGGTATCATACTTAAATAATTTTTGCATTTGAAAAGGCTAAAAGCATTGGTGTGGAATTCTGTGAGTTTTTCAAGCCTGATACCATTTCAGGAAATTCCTGATACAAATCGATTGGTTTCTAATTCTTTCCCCCTGCTCCGGTGCTCCGGTGCTCCGGTGCTCCCCATTTGTATCAACCTCAAAGTGAAACGGTATGAGTCATCGTGCTATAGCAATCCTAAATCATAAGCTTTACGGGCACGCACTCCCGTATGCCTACGGCACGCTACGCTAAGGTGAAGAACAAGACTCCCGACTTCTCCAACAAGTCAAGAATCTGAACAAATAGATTTTTACAAATCAAACCGGATTGCTATAACAGTCCGTTTTTTCCTTTTGTTATAACAGTTAATAATAACTTTTCTGTTTTCGTTATTCTCGTTATTAACTTTTGTAAACATTGGCGTAATTTATCAAAATAAAAGTGACTAAATATATAAGTAGAACTATTTGATTTTCAGAGGAAAAGCGTATTGAATATTAAAGGCGATCCAAAAAGTAAATTTTTTTAAGATTATTTATTAGTTACTGTATAAAATATTATAAGTGCTGATCTCAGCTATCTGAATCTGTACAAAGCTTGTGAATGTTATGACGCTCAAGTGCCCTAATTAGCAAAGGAGTGCAAAATAAACTTTCCTTTCAGTGCTTTAACGCAATCAATTTGCTAGATTAGACGAAAGGGAAAACAATTTCCTCAAGCTAAAAATTCAAGTTCATAAGGATTTAGCTAAATAGACTTATAGGAAATCATCGTAGTTATTTTTAGGATTAAGTAGTAATTATGTGCCCCCTCGGTATTGGTTCTAGTGACTCAACTACTATATTGAAAACAGGAGAAGCCAAGCTTTGGATTCTTTTGGTAGGCGTTAACGAATACCAAGATCAAAACTTGCCTTCTTTGCGCTACCCAGCGTTAGATTGCCAAGGGTTAGGAGAAGCGCTCAGTAAAGCCACCCAGGGATTTCCTAATAAAGAAGTGATTGTTCATCACGATTTTGCAGCACAATCTCCTACCTTGCAAATGATTCGTGGGAGCCTGCAAAAAATTGTTTCACAATCGAAATCCCAGGACACCATCCTGTTATATTTCTCAGGGCATGGAATGTTAGAGCCGAATACTCAGCAGTCTGTCTTATGCTTGGCAGATACCCACAAAGATAACTTGCTGGGTACAGGTTTAGGTATGCAGAATCTGTTGCACATGTTAGGGGCTAGTTCCGCCAATCAACAGTTACTTTGTTTAGATACCTGTCATAGTGGTGACTTGAGGTTGTTGGGGGGAAACCGTGGTGGTAGCGCCAGAGATGGAGATGTCCCTGATACTTCATTCACTCCTACAACACAAGTAATGATGGATGCCTTGAGACAACGTGCTGCTCAAAGTAAGGGGTTTTGTGCTTTACTATCTTGTGATCAAGGACAAAAGTCTTGGGAGTTTCCAGAATTAGGACATGGAGTTTTCACTTACTATTTAATGCAGGGAATTTTGGGTGAAGCAGCTGATTCATATGGACTGATTGAAGCAGATGGACTTTATAAATATGTTTACCGCCAGACGCGCCAATATATAGATAAATTAAATCAGCAACTCCGTCTGATTAATCAACAAAAGGTCAACCGTGGAGATCGTCAATTATATTCAGAATATCCCCAGCAAACACCTAAACGAATTGTAGAAGGAGTAGGAGAATTAATTGTTGGATTCAAGCCGACAAAAGTTGAATCTCACAAGCAGCGACGTGCAGTTGTCATTGATGGACTTTCAAATAGCAAAACGACTATTGAATTGAGTCGATTATTCGCTGGTGCTGGCGGTTTTGAGGTGGAGTATCTTTCGGGACAAGGCAAAAGTTTGTCAGAGATACGGGCAACAATTCAAGAATTGACTCGTTGGCAGAATCATTCAGAAATCAAATCTTTATCACCATCCAGAATCGTCAGAAATATACCAACATGCTTATTATATTTGCGCGGGCGCATCGAAGAAATCGAACACGAAGAAGCCTGGTTAGTTTTGGGTGATGGAACGCGCTTGAGTCGTTCTTCCTTACGACAAGAGTTACGCCGTGCTCAAAAAACTCAACAAATAATTATCTTAGATGTCATTTTCTCAGATTCTTCTGAGGCTATTTCGCTGGAGAATTGGATAGAAGATTTGCAATGTGACACAGAGTATGGACAATGTTTAATAGCTGCTGCAACACCAGCAGAAGAACCAGAATTATTTTCTCAAACGCTTCTAGAAACCCTTGTTGCTGCAAATTCACAAGCTGGGTTATCAATTGCTAAATGGATTACTCAATTACAAAGCTTTTTCCAAGCTAAAGGTATTAACCTGCATGTCTGGCTATCAGGTACACAAGCAGTTATTGATATTTTACCTGGTAATATTGTCACGGTTTTTCAAGATATCCAAAAGTCAAAAGTAACTGCAGATGAGAGAAACAAACAGGAAGACGATGCTTGCGTGTTGCTGAACAAGCCTGACTTCAAATGGCAACACAACGAAAATATATTCTCCAATCCACCTTCTCGAATTCCTCCGTTTTCTTCACCACAGCATTCACAAAAGCAGGAGTCTTTTTCTCGTTCTAGTCCTGATGTCCGTGTTTCCGCAACCAAACAATCCCAGTTAAATGTACTCCCCGGTATTGATGCCAATTTTATTACTAAATGCGAGCGTGAGTTGGCTTATTCAATTGGTCCGATTGCGAAATTTGTCGTTAAAGATATTCTACAATCTCAGCCGCAGATTTCCTTAGCTGAATTTATTAGTAAATTAGCGAAGAACATTCCTGAAAGCAAACAAGCTCTAGAGTTTGAGCGACGCATGCTAAGTCAATAGACTTCAGTAAAAAATAGCAGAAGCAAATCAGGTAAAGAAGATTTTTTTGTGTACTAATGAACACAGTTTTTCAGGGCTATTCACGATTTTTATTTAACATATTGATAGCCATTTCTAAACTGTACTTCATTCGATTGAAAGCTTCTGCTAAATCTCCGACTTCATCTTTAGATTGTTTATCAAAATTGGCATTCATATCACCGACGCTAACTTGTTCTGCCACGTTAGCAATTTTTTTAATACGCAGTAGCACGGTCTTTTTCAACAACTGATTTACGACAATAAGGATGACTGTAAAAATAATCCCTACAACTCCCATCATCAGAACCCATGATCTCTGAGCATTGCTCAAAATACTTGAAGCTGGAACATAAATTATTTGCGCTCCCATAATTTTATTGAGCTGCCATCCAAAACCATGCTCTTTTCCGTAAGTTGCTATTTGACTTTTTGGAGCTTCTTCGGGAGTGTTATGACAGTGCAAACAAGTCTGTTGTTCTATTTTAAAAGATCGGGCAATATAAAATTGTTTTTCTCCAGATATCGTTCGGTAATCATGTTTAGGTTCTGAATTTGGCTTTTGAATAAATTGTTCAACGATTTTAGTTTCAAAATCGTCAGCTTTATCTCGCAAATTTGTTGGATTTAGTGTAGCGTCTTTGTAGATAAATTTTTCAAATTCTTTGTTTTTACGGAAAAGTTCAAATACCTCTCTAACGGAAAAAGATGGTATGGATTCTGGGATGAACTGTTGTTTAGTGTCTAACTGCGGTAATAGTAAAGGTTGTACACGATCATTGGTATACTTCCTAACCGAGTTGGCAATTTGCATGAGAATCTCAGCTTGAGAAGTAACCTCATTTTCTGCTTTTTTTTCAAGTACATTTGATAAAACTATTCCACTACAAAAAATACCGATAATAAAAACTATTATTAAGATGAGATTAACTTTACTTTGTATTTTCATGGTTTTTCTTGCTGAATACAGTTTTTTTTGTATCAAAGACAACTAGCATTAATGCGGTCATAAAAAATGTTGCCATCTACTTATAATTGTAAGTCTGTAAATATTTCAACTATTTCATAAAAATTTACCTGATAACATGAGAGTCGGTGTCAAGAAAATCTTGAAATATTAAAGATATACCTAAAGACAGAAGTAAAAAGACGATAATATATTAAAAAATTTTAATAAATTGAACACGTATTAATTCTGCTTATAGTAGGGCTTAAGCGCTTAGGCGCTACTATAAATCAAGAGTGATTTCTTGATGCCCATCTGCTTATCTTAGGGTCAAATAATGCTTTATCTTATTAGATAATAACAAAGTATCCCGAAAAAATATTTGCTAAAAACTTCTGATGTCATCTCAACTTTCCCGACGTTTATTTCTTTTACAGACACTGCTTCTGTTTACCGCTTGTGCTGCAGAGGAAACATCAAATCAAGAACTTGAGTTAGTAATTGGCGTGATTAGCTATGGAGAAGAAGAACAAGCGCTAGAACGATTTGTTCACTTTCGTGAATATATGGGTAAAAAGTTAAGGGCAATTATTCAATTAGAACCAACTTTGAATGAAAATATAGCGATTGAGCGCATTCAGCGTGGAACTTGGTCATTAGTTTTTGCTCCTCCCGGTTTAGCAGCAATTGCAAGTGCTAACTATCAATATTCACCAATTTTCCCTCTTGAGATCCAGGACTATCCACGAGCGATATTTGTTGTACGCGAAGACAGTCCTTTACGACAATTGAAAGATTTACAGGGTAAAACAGTTGCCTTAGGTCAACCAGGTTCCGCCACTGGATATTATATTCCACTGCGCAATCTTTCTGGTTTGACATTGGCAGAAATTTTATCTGCTCCTACACCCAAAGAAGTGCTTGAATTGGTGGCACAAGGAAAGGCTGCTGCTGGTGCGGTTTCGTCGGAAGAATATAATTTTTATAAAACCAAATTAGGTGCAGCAAAATTCCACATATTATTTACTGATTCTCAAAATGTTCCATCAGGATCTGTTTTGATTGGACCGAATGTCGAAATAAATCGTCAACAGTTGATTCGTAATTATATGAAAGATGCTCCTCCTAATATAGTTCAAGACGTTGGATATGTACCAAATGCAGAACCACCTGATTATAAAAATATCATTTTTTTAATTAAGCAGCTAAAACCTATTGCTGACCGTCTTAATTCAAAACCTGTTCGTCTATTTTAATGAACTAACCCAAACTAAAGCGAATGCCTGATTTCCATCGGCAAACATGAATACTATTTGATAAATACAAATCAAAGTCTTGTGAGCACCGATAACAGCTACTCATCAAGCGCAAACATGAATGTTATCGTGTCTCGCCGCCCAATACCAATGCGAATACCTGGTTTTAACTTGTACCAAACACCTGGTATGACTGGGTAATTGTTAATGTAAGTGCCGTTTGAACTGTTCAGATCTTGGATATAGTATTCCTTTCCGTCGAAACGAATCTGAGCGTGAACACGTGAGACAAGTTCAGAATTAGGTAAATCTGAAAGGTCCACTTCGGGAATAATGCGATTGCTGGACTTGCCGATATTAATCACCTGAAAATGATCCGGCAATTCAAAGACTCTGTTAGTTTGGACATGCAATAGCTGTGCAATAGATGGTTGGAGAATTGTCGGAGATGCAGTTTGTGGTGGAATTAAAGTTGTTTCATCGGTGTTCACAGGAAGTTCTAGCTGTACGGTTTTGGCAGTGAAATTAAATATTTTAGTTGTTAGGAAATAATTGAAAATTGCAAATGAAACAACGGCAAAGACGGCGCTGGAATAAAAGACTGCTGGTAGTCCCGAAAATCTGATGGCTAAACTTCCCAGAAACGGACCAAGTGTCTGTCCCCATGACATAATTGAGGTATTTACCGCCATAAATCCTGCCCGAGAATCTTGTGCAGAAAGTCCTCCTAACAGTGCTTGGGAGGATGGAAGAGCGATACCTTGAGCAGCACCCAATAAAAACATTGGGATGAATATCAACCAAAAGTTAGGAATAATAGGAAGAATCAACAGCGCGACTGCAAAGAGAATAAAAGAGAGTTTGATAAGTTTAATTTCCGAGAGACTTTGAGTCAAGCGTCCCAATTGAGCAGCGAATAACGCCAGCGCAATTGACATACTCGTCAGGACAATCCCATTTTGCCAATCTGATGTTTTGAACTTCTCTGTCGCCAAGAATGGGATATAAGTTAAACATAAAGTTTGCAGCAAAAACAGAGACATGACTGCGAACAACAGCCCTAGTACGTGACGATTGTTTATGCTGTTCCAGGTACTTTGTAGATAGGATTTGAGTTGAAATTTCTCTGTGTTCTGTGGTTGTCTTGGTAATTTCAGTGTCACGAGAACCAAAAATGCTATTGGAATGGCAACCAACCCTGGTAAAAACGTATATTGCCAGTTAATCTCGCCTAAGATCCCACCAATAAGGGGAAAAAGTGCCCCACTCATACCAATCAAACCGGCATTAAATGCCATTGCAGTCCCTAGTTTTCTGCCTTGGTAAAGATCGCTAAGAATAGTAAGTTGTAGCGGTTCTAAGCTAGCAGCACCAACACCCTGTACAAATCGCCCTCCTAAATGGGTTCTGAAATTAGATGTCCAGCCGCTTAACCCAGCACCAAGGGCAAACACCAGCAGCGAAGGAATCAGGACTTGCTTTCTGCCTAAAACGTCAGCTAAAATCCCAAATATTGGAGTAATAACAGCTCCGGGCAACTGGAAAAGTGTCGATATCCATGAAGCATCCTGTTCTGTAACTTTAAAAAACTTTTGTATGGTTGGTAGTGCGGGGTTATAGAGGGTTCCCCCTAAAATTCCCACCACGGTCACAAAATTTATAATGTAAAAATTCTTATCTCGGAAGATATTTGTTGAACTTTTTGGTTGGCTTCTTGTAGTTGACTGATTCATGGTCTTTATTCTTTTGTGACTAAACTTTGCTTGAAAATTCTGGTAATTTAACTATCTAACGAGAGTTGACTATGGCTATACATTCTATTTCCACTCGTGCATTTAAAGCTAAACCGCTTGCTGCTAGTGCACTTCTTGCAGGTAATTGTGACGGTGAAAAATAAGTAAGATAAACCTCGTTCATAGCGCCCCACTCTTTTATATCCGCAAGCATCACTTTAGATTGAATAATTCGGTCAATTGATGAACCATGTCTCTCAATAATACGTTTAATATTCTCCATAGTTTGCTTTGTCTCAGCTTTTATTCCACCAGTTACAAGCTGTTTTTTTCCAGGAATGTTTCCGATAACTCCTGAGAGGTAAAGTATGTTACCAACACGTACTGCTTCCGAAAAGGGAAGATTCATAGATGTGGTCTCAGAAGAGGTTAGATATTCTATAGAATCTGGGGAATATGACATTATGTAGATTTTGGCTAAGTTTTGATTGTCTCGCTTCAATACTATAAGTTAAAGCAGTACCCAATCAGATTATAGTAATTAACGAAGATAAAAACTTCATTGAATTCTCCCTAAACCAGTGTCTAAAAATAATAGATATCTTTGAAAATAAGACGTTACTCCTTATTTTGCTTGAGTTCAAATCTAATTTTCGCAGAAGTCTATTATTGTGTTATGAGATCGCAATGACTAAATAGATTCTTCTGGTGAAGCAGAACCACTTTTAGTTTGCCTTAAGCCATAGAGAATAACAAAACAGGCTAAAAGGAGAAAAGTGGTCATGAGTTTGGTAGGTATTTCGACAGCCGTCTCCAACCAAGCAGGACCTTCGGGAAGTCCCTGTCCTGTCATCGGAAAAATCCTCACTAAAGCAAATGCTGCTGCCAGAATCTGACCAATCACACCAACATAAGCACTGATGAGAAACGACCAAAAACTTGCTCTAGCAATCCACAATGGTAACTTGAGGTATGGATAAGATAAACCGATGATTGCTAAGAACATTCCCTGTGTGATTGAAAGTGCGTGGGCTGCTAGCCCCGCACGTGGATTGGCATACAAAGGGATCAACAAGCCAAGGATAAATCCTATGGTACAGAACAAAATACCATGCCACAGAAGACTGCGTTTAAAAACCTCACTTTGAATACTATTCATTCCAGAAGATGGTGGTTTTAACAAATTAGATTCGGAAGTTTTCTCAAGGGTACTCATTTTTAACTCTCCATCTCTTTAAAGTAAAACACTATAGAACACGGGTTGAGTAGTCAACCCGCGTTGTTGTCATAATTTAAGTTATACGAGTTTAGGTTAGACAGGAGGACCACCTAATTTTTGACCGGTTTGCGGTCCAACAACTCCATCTGGTGTTAAGCCATTGTCCTTTTGAAATGCTTTAACTGCTTCTTCAGTGGCTTCATCAAATGTGCCACTAACTGCACTGGTGTCAAGATATCCCTTTGCAGAAAGGTCGCGTTGCAGTCCTTGTACAATTGGATCTGTGGAACCACGACTTAAATTTGGAGGTGCGCTCATTTTTGTGTTTCTCCTGAATGAATGACAAAATCAACTGCTGTTTGAAATTGAGATTTTAAAAACAAGTAAGAAGTATGAAGTCGGAAAAGAAACAAAAAGAGCGTGATTCTTCAACCTTCATCCTTCTTACTTTTCTATAGGGACTGACTCTAAGTTTTATGCAGGAGGACCACCTAATTTTTGACCAGTTTGAGATCCGACGACACCATCCACTGTTAAACCATTATCCTGTTGAAATTTTTTGACTGCTTCTTCGGTTGCTTCATCAAATGTGCCGCTAACTGCACTGGCGTCGAGATATCCCTTTGCAGAAAGGTCGCGTTGCAGTCCTTGTACAATTGGATCTGTGGAACCACGACTTAAATTTGGAGGTGCGCTCATTTTTGTGTTTCTCCTGAATGAATGACAAAATCAACTGCTGTTTGAAATTGAGATTTTAAAAACAAGTAAGAAGTATGAAGTCGGAAAAGAAACAAAAAGAGCGTGATTCTTCAACCTTCATCCTTCTTACTTTTCTATAGGGACTGACTCTAAGTTTTATGCAGGAGGACCACCACCTAATTTTTGACCAGTTTGAGGTCCGACAACTCCATCTACTGTTAGGTCGTTGTCCTGTTGAAATTTTTTGACTGCTTCTTCGGTTGCTTCATCAAATATGCCGTTAACTGCAGTCGCGTCAAGATATCCCTTTGCAGACAAATCACGTTGTAGTTGTGATACAGATGCATCTACGGAACCAAGCTTTAAAATTGGAGGCAGACTCATTGTTGTGTTTCTCCTT
Source organism: Brasilonema angustatum (assembly GCF_059505445.1). Classification (NCBI taxonomy): domain Bacteria; kingdom Bacillati; phylum Cyanobacteriota; class Cyanophyceae; order Nostocales; family Scytonemataceae; genus Brasilonema; species Brasilonema angustatum. Next base: position 9,297 of record NZ_JCACKO010000151.1, read on the forward strand.
GAAACTACATATGGATGAACATTTTGAAGCTCAGTCTTTACTGAATGGCTTCAATTCAGTGGCACATAGGTACTGTAAGCAGGCTACGTTACCAAAGCTTTTTATAGACAGGTTGACTCAACCTGTCACACGACATCCCACTCCACCTCTAGGTGTGAGTAACCACGGAATATCATATTTGGAGAGTGGGTTAGTTCTTGGTTGGGGCGCAGTCGCAGATTTGGCAATCTCTTAGATAAGATCTCCAGGGCAATCCTTGCTTCCCGACGGGCAAAGTGGGAACCAATGCAACGATGGGTTCCATGACCAAACGCTAGATGGTTAGGGGTAACCTCTTGGAAGCGTTCTAAATCAAGACTATCGGCATTGCTGTATTTAGTTTCATCCCGATTGGCAGAGCCATATATCAAATAGATTCGAGTACCCTTGGGTAAGGTGACTCCTGCTAGCTCAACTTCTTGGGTAGTTGTGCGAGTCATTGATGTGACAGGAGCATCATACCTTAGTATTTCTTCAAGAGCAACAGGAATGAGTGAAGGATTGTCACAAATAGTTTGCCATAACTGAGGCTGCTCTAGCAAGTGTTTTAAAGCATTCCCAATCAGATGGGAACTTGTCTTATGACCAGCTTGTACTAATCCACATAAAATACTGACTAACTCTACCATGTTTAGGTCAGAGGACAGTACATTGCTAATCAGATCATCTTGAGGTGATTTCTGTCGCTCCTCAATGAGACTAACAACATAGTGCTGCATTGACACAAAACTTTGAGCACATTCTAATTGACGTTCCGGCGTCATTGGCGTTGACAGCAATTCATCCATGTCATAGCACCACTTCTTGAGATCTTTCATCCTGTCTGAAGGAATACCATACATGGTGAGGATGGCTTCAAGCGGTAGTGGATAGGAAAATTGCCGTATGATGTCGGCGTGACCATCATTAACGAAATTGTCTACCAATCTGTTAGCAATAGTGTGAATTGGTCCTTCCATTGCCTCAATCCGCTCTGGTGCAAATACTCTCATGAAAGGAGCACGCAAGCGTTTGTGTTCTTCACCGTCGCTATTAACTAAATCACGAACTTTGGGGACACCTTGCTTGAGGGCTTCAACTGTTTGAGGCGTGAATTTGATCACCGGAGCAAGAGTATCCATTGAAGAAAATCTTGCTGGGTCTTTAAGTACCTTTAAGATTTCATCATAGCTAGTCAGAACATAGCCGTTTAATAATAAGCTATGAAATAGCGGCTCTTCTTGTCTTGCAACTTTATAAAACGAATATGGATCGTCAAGTTGTGGGTTGACAAATGGTTGGTATTTTTCCCCAAGATGAGGGCAAGTTTTCTTTTCAGGTTGTGTTGAATGTTGTCCCATCATAGTTTCTATGTTTCTCTATTTTGGTTTTATTTATATTTCTGACAATCATTCATTTCTGACAATCAATACTGAACGGGTTACCTTCTGGATCAACACCTTCGGCAATTTTTAACCCAGGCGAGGGAGAACGAATTGCGCTAAGTTTAACGCCGCGTTCTGTCAATTCTTTATAAGCCACATCAATATCATCTACGTGAAATGCTAAGAGTGTGGGTTTATCTGTACCGATTTGTTTGTGCATATTGCCGTGCAAAACCAAAGTGCATTCGCCTGTGATAAACTCCACCCATTGTTTATCAATGCGTCCTTCTATACTTTGCCGACATTTGATTGTTAAACCCAATTTATTTTGATAAAAGTCGATTTGTTTGTCTATGTCTGTGACGTAGACGAGAGCTTTTGTCAAACCTTGTATAACGTTCATGATGATTGTACCTTATTTGCAATTTTTTATGCGCAGAGTTTGTATGATTTTAGATTTTAGATTTTAGATTTTTGATTTAGGCGTTGCTGATTAACGGTAAGGCGTGAAGGCACAATGAATTGGTGTTTGAGACATTTGATTTTTTTATGTCATACTCACTCGGAAGCAACGCCTAAATTTTAGATCCGATCTAAAATCTAAAATTTGTGAATTAAGCGATCGCAGGTTTTTTAAAACTAACCTGCAAATGATTAGGACCATGAAACACAATGTTGTTTGCCCACTCAATTTTTTCATCTGCCAAACGAAGCTCAGGCAAACGATTGAGCAAGACATTCATAGCAATTTGACCTTCAGCACGAGCTAGCGATGAACCAAGACAGTAATGGATACCGCCGCCATAGGCACTGTGTTTGTTTTCTACGCGCTGTATATCCAGAACATCGGGGTTTTTGAATTGAGAAGGATCTCGGTTGGCTGAGCCAAGCATCACTCCCACGCTATCCCCGCGCTTAATCAACTTACCGCCAACTTCAACGTCTGCATAAGCCCAGCGTGTAACCATCTGGATTGGGGTGTCGTAGCGGACGAACTCCTCTATTGCAGCAGGGATGAGTTCGGGGTGGGAGCGTAATTTTTGGAGTGCTTCTGGATGCTGAAGTAATGCCAGTGTCCCCTTGGCAATCAGGTTAATTGTGGTTTCGTGTCCTGCAGTCAACAGGTGGGTACAAGTGGCGACGATCTCAAAGTCGCTCAGTTTGTCGCCCTCATCAGCAGCTTTGACGAGTGCCGAAATCAGATCCTCGCGCGGATTGGCACGTCGTTCTGTGATTAAAGGAGTGAAATAATCGACGAATGCTTGAGCAGCCTCGTTTGCACGTTGGTAGACTTCTGGTGGTGGTTGCAAACGAGAGGCGCTGGCTTGTTGCATCGCTAGTGCCCATTCACGGAACAATGGCAAATCTTCTGGATCAGCACCTAGCATGGTGGCGACAACTTTTGTTGGCAGAGGGAAAGCGAACTCCTCAACCAAATCCATCTCTCCACGGTTCTGGATTTTATCCAACAGATTGTCTGCAATTTCGTAGATCGCTGGACGGATGTTTTCAACAATTCTTGGGGTAAATGCTTTGCTAGCCAACGATTTTAGCCGTGTGTGATTGGGTGGTTCCCGGAAGACTATCCAATTACTGACGAGAGCCAAGAACGCATTATATGCTGTTGGCACTGGGGTGGTTTCAACATCTTCTCGTTCGTTCAAAGTCTCGCGACCAAATCTCCGGTCTTCGAGAACTTTCATCACGTCTTCATGACGGAAAATGTACCAAGCACCAGGCAACTTGGGATTCGCTGAGACTCCCCAATGAACGGGGTCTTCCTCTCTGTAACGACGATAAACAGTATAGGGGTCTTGGATAACTTCTTTTATAAACGGGTTTAATCTTTCAATTGTTGAACTAGACATTTTTTATCTCCAATAAAAAGTTTTGAATCAGGGGTTAGAAGTAGGGAATAGGGAACGCTTAACAGGCAACAGGGAACAAGGTGAATAGTGTTTCTTTCATATGTTGCTAGCAGTTTTCTCACGAAGTGTAAGAGACTCTTAACTTTCTAACGGTACTAGTTGCAGCGGATTGCGCAGTTCAGACAGCATCTGTGTCATCTGGTTGCGTCCGGAGTTGAAAACTTGTGCTACAGATGGTCTGGACTCCAAACGTTTGACGTAATTTGTCAAGTTGGAAAAGTGATTGTAGTTGTAAACCATACGCAGGTAAGCGAGGGTGGGAGCAGCAGCACAGTCAGCTAAAGTAAACTCTTCTCCTCCCAGCCAGGTACGAGTCGCCAGTTTTTCATCAAGCATGGCGATCGCTGTTTCCAATAATCGCTTTGCTTTGATAACTTCTTTTTTGCCTCGTTCCTCAACTGGACGTTGGGTATCAGCAAATAGCGCCTCCCGTCCACTGTTGATGTACACATCAATCATCCGTTCCACCATCCGCACCTCTAGGGCTTGTTCTGAATCGCCAGGAATGAGGCGGGATGTATTTGGAAAACGTTGGTCAAGGTATTCAATGATTATATTAGCCTCAAATATGACATTTCCTTTGTCAGTTACTAAGGTGGGTATCTTGGCAAAAAGGTTAATTTGCATATACTCTTCACGGCTTTCGGGGTCAAAAAGATTTACCGGAATCGCTGTAAAATCAACTCCCTTCTCGTACAGGGCGATTAGGACTCGTTGGGAATAAGATGATGCAGGAGCGTAATATAATTTCATCACTCAGTTCTCCAGTTCTCAGTTATCGGTTGATAGTTATCCATACGGTCGGAAAAATGAGTTTATGCATTTTTTTTGTACTCGTGGACAAGAAATTTTGATAACCGATAACTGATAACTGTTCACCCTTCGGGTTCGCCAGTCGCCTACGGCGGGAAACCCGCCTGCAGCGCTGGACTCACTGTTCACTGACTCAATGAGCCAACGACTGGGGATGACGAGCCAAATCATCAAAGAATCTGGCGTAGAAATCAAAGATTTCGCAGACACTGTTGGGGATGACTCCGCACTCACGCGATCGCTGTCCTAGTCGCTCAAATCGACGGGCGATCGCATTCATTGCGATTTCTGGTGTCGGGATATAACTGGGGGATTCTATCTCAAAGGATGGTCCGGCTGTTTTACCGCTTTTGCCTGAAGGCATACTCATGAGCAACTCTCCTAAAGGACGCATCATACCTGTCATCACGTCAATGGCAGCATTCATCAGCTTTGAGCGCCGCAGACTACCAGTGGGCATTAACCCAAAGTGTTGTACCATAAGTTGCGTCATTAGGAAATAAGTTTCGTTAAATATCTCCATGACTGCTCTGGTTTGGGGGACTGTAACAACGTTGGTGTTGTAATCTCGGTAATCTAAGGAAGGATTACGCAAAGCAGGGTAAGAAGGGTTCCACGGGGCTTTGTGTCTCGTCTCGCCATTACTCACCTGCTCATGGGAAAGTGCTTCTGCTAAACGACGAAATTGCTGATAGTGAGAACGGTCAAATTTCGGTGATTGAGCATGACATCCCTCTCCTTGCTCAACAATCAGGTCGATGGCGAAAAGTGCGCTGTTGAGGTCATCTACCTGAAACTGGTAATCTGGGTGAACTTTGTTAAAGTCATCGCGTAAAAATAAACGATGCTCGCCACCGACTTGACCCTTCTTGACCATGAATAAATCTGGAATATTCTTCAGCCCATCGCGAATCTGATGGTACAGTTCGCTTAAAGAACCATAACCGTGTAGGCGGTGAACTGTCGGATCGCCTCCTACAGGTTCGTCGCTCAAGTTTTCTTCCAAAAAGTCGGGCATCTCCAAGCGCAGAAAACGCTGTAGGGAGGTAGCATTCAATGGCTCTAGGGCAAAATCTACATCAATGGGAAAACGTCCGTTGAGTTCTTTGAAGTTGGGGACTGCTGGATAAAATGGTTCCCCGATCGCCATCAATATATTATTAACCATCAAAAAGTGAATCATTTCCTCGCGGGAGATTTCCAGCAGTACACCCCGCATTCCGTAACTTCGGACTTCTTTCCCGTCGCCACAAGCTAAATGTAACTGTTCGGGAGTCCACAAACCCCGACGCACGTATTCCTCACCCGTGACGTAGTTGGGAACAGAGTATCCTGCATAGACATATTGCAACATCACAGCAACTTCCAACTCCGCCGCCTGTTTCAAGGCGCTCACCAACTCCTCTCGTGTTTGGAGTGTGCGTTGGCTACGCTTTGGTTCTGGAGCCGGACTTGGGACATAGCCGACTCGCTGCTGATTTTGTAGAAACTTCAGTAAAAGCATCGACTTGGCTTGGGACATGTCACGCGTTGGGGGCATATAGTAAGTTTTATATTTGTTGCGCGGGTCAGACATCTGCCACATCAAACGCGCATAGGTTTCTACCTTGCATTGGTCGGCGAGACTGAAGACATCCACTTTCATGAACGAGAAACTTAACTCGTAGAAAGCTAGAACATGTTCGTAGATTAAGTTAAAATCTACAGCTTCATTCGGAATTTCATCCAAGTGCCAGTCATCACTCATCACTCGCACGGCAAAGAAACCAGCACCTGACCAGAAGCCAAGTTTATCATCATTGTCGTAAGCAATTTCCGCTTCATCCAAGTTATGAGGGTCACAAAGTAACTCATCATAGTGAGCAGATAGCAGTACCCGTGTCGTTCCTGGTCTAGCACCGCGCACAGTTACCCAAGCACGCCCCTCATGATCAGTGGAAAATGCACATGTGGGGGTAAATTCGCCCTCAGAATCCCGCAACCCTGACTTGAAGTGGACAATTTCCATTTCAGAGTTACGGGGAAAGTGGAAAGTCTTATCCACGTTGGTAGGGTTGCTTTCAAACTCGTAGCGTAGTTGGGGGAATGCTCTTGGGTTGTAGAACTGACGCAGGTATACAGACTCAACAGGTGCAGGACGTCCTCGGACAAAAGACCGCACTTCCAACTCAACTGCATGGTCTTGGTTCTGCTTCCAATTGGGATGTTCGATAAATAAACAAGCGTCATCTACCTGAAGATTGATTTTTTCTTCTTGAACGAGAATTTGCTGTTGTCCGTTGGGTGCTGTCTGGATGATACACAGACCTTGCTGTTCTATTTCGTCGTACAGGTTCTCAAACTGTTCTGCTAAAGGAACATCTACAATTCCACTCGTGCGTTGATGCGCCTGGTGTTGGTATTCTTCTTTGGGTATCCGTGCTATCAGCCGTTTGCTATGAACAGTACGCACTTCCAAATCACCAAGGTCGAGTTTGGAAGCGATCGCATGAGTTGGTCCTGGTCCCGGTTTGGGGGCACGTCCGACACAAGGTACTGCTGTGACCATATTTAAACTTACACCTTGGGGAGTCACTTGCAGCGTGAGATTAGACATTTGTGCTGGTTTTGTTTCCGACTCAGCAGCGCGTCGAGGAGTGAGTAACCGTCCGTGAGGATAAGTGCTGAGTTCGTCTTTGCACCACAGACCGATGGTTCCGTGCAGTTCCCAGAATGTTGGTAAGTCGGGTTGCACTGGTGCAGACATATTACTAATGCCCAATTGCACCACCAGTCCCAACACATCGTCACGATTCATTGCTTCTCGTAACAAAGATACAGTTGGTGATTTCGCCGCTTCTTCATCCCAAAGGAAATCTTTGGCATCTTTGGGGATAGTAAACTGATAAACTGATGCTCGTTTAAATTCACTGTTGAGGCAGTGTTGAGGTAATTCACGGATATGGTCGAAATTTTGCCAACGGGCTAACTGCATTCCAGAAATTGGCGCAGAAAGCATATATGGAACTTCGTGGGAAACACCTTGGCGTCCGAAGGCTAGCTGTCCTAACATAATTGTGTTAGTCCAGTTGGAAGCTGGGTCGGATTCAAAGAAACGGGCGCGATTGAAACTTGTTTTGACGTATTCGTTGTAATGACCCCACAAATCAACACTGCGTCCTACCACTGGATCACGTTGGTCGATTTGTCCAAACTCGCGTTGTGTGCTGACAATTTGTGCTTCGATACTGAAGTGACCGTTACCGCCAAAGTCCGATCCCATCGCCATACTGAACCGACCATTTTCATCCAATTCTCCTTGGGCGTTAAACCGAGGTCCCAATTTATAAAGGTATTCATGATACTCAGATGCTCCACGGTGCTGGTCGAAGGGCTTACCATTCATGTACACTGTGTTGCTACTGACATCTACTAGACCATTTTTATGTCCTGTGGGGGCGTGGATGCGGGCAAAACCGAGTAAGTGTAGGCGAGGAAAATCTAAGATGCTCATTTTAAAAAACCACTTTTATGACTTTGGATAAAAAAGAGAAAATTAGGAAACAAAAAAAGACTTTACTAAATCATTGTGTATATCTGGTAAGTCGGGAAAGTGGGTCAGTTACTGGAATTGAAAGAAAGAAAGATTTCGTTTTCCCGATAAATGCTGATTTATCTTGTAAATGTAACAAAATGTGAAATGGTCGTAAAATTCAAGCGTATCTACAAAGCTTTTAGCCCATTTTTCTGTTAAAAAACACATCATTGACAGCAACCTTGTGAAGTATTAGTTTTATTTATAAGCATTTGGCTCTGTTAATTTTCATACATTAATTAACTGACTGTCATATTTCGTTTTATGTATGATTGTAGATACGTTTTCATTGTGCTCCCAAATATATTCTGTTTGTTTGAAATACTACTATCGTGTTTTCTTTTGTTTTTCTTCATAAATAGCGCTCCTTGAATGAGTCAGGGTTGATAGCCAGAAAGTCACCATAAGTATATAGAGTTGAGTGAATTGAACTTATGCAGTCACAGATTTGAAGAGTGTGTGCGTGAAGCACCTGGACGAAGCAGAGAGCCAAGAAGAGAAAAAAGCAGGATTTGAGAGCGCTTGGTTGTGTGATAAAGTTATGAAGTCAACTCGTGTAGAACAACAAAAGCTGTAAACTCTATAGAATTTGTGACATTTCTTAAAATTTTTTCAAAATCCACAATTGTTTATTTTTGAAAAGAAAGTTAATGTGCCCCCCCTATCCAAACCTGTTGAGGGGGCGAGTCGAGATGATTAAGCTGCAGGATATTCCAGATGTTGATTGTTTTGTAGAGTCTTGACATTTACGTTGTTGGTAACGGCGTATTTTCTTGTCGCTTTCTTTGGCTGTTGGTGAGAAACAATATCATACACAGCTAAGAGTGCAGACTCAATAGAACCTTGAAGCCAAGCAGGATATTTAGAACAATGTTCGCCAGCGAAGAAGAGAGTGTTTTGGGGTCTGGCAGCTTCTAAGTAACTGATAGTATAGTTAGACTCATCAGACATATCATCGCTCCAATGAACAGTGCATCCACCCGCACTCCACTGGTAGTTACCCCAGGCAATTGAAGCCACATCTAAAACCATACCAGGAGTTTGGAGTTCTGGATGAAGTTTGCTGACGACGTTCTTGACGTAAGCGTGACGCTGTTGCTCAGACATCATTCCCAAGCGTTGTGCATCGTCACCGATAGTATAACTCGCAAGCATCGTACTACCACGTTCGGAGTTGAATTTCACAGAAGGATAGTATGTTTGGCGAACGCCATCACCGCTGAAGGATGCACCACCCTTGATACCTTGTTTTTCCCAAAAAGCTTGTTCTGTGTGAAATGCAACCTTGGTTGCTGGACAATATATAGTATTGTGGATTGATTCCAGTTTTCTGTCGTCAAATCCGCTCAAGTCCATTTTCCGCAAGACTGAGAAGGGGATAGTGCACAACACATAGTCGCAACAACAGGCGTGCAACTGCCCATTTTCCAAGTAATCGACTTCCACGTGGTCTTGACGTACACGCAGTGCCACAACTTGTTGGTTGCACATAATCGGAGCTTTAATTGAAGATACCAGACGCTGGATAAGTTGATCCATTCCGCCTTTGAGTTGTAATAAATCGTGACTGGTTTCAACTAAGATGTCGCCCAGGAACATATCCAAAGCTTTGCTGCAACCAGCGCGAAAACTTGGGTTATCTTTAATGAATGCCTGTAAGTCGATAGTTTCGCCGTCTTCGCTAAAGTAAGGTTCTAAATCCAGTCTTTCCAATTCATCCATTAAGTGTGATTTGAGATCTTGTTCCAAACTTGCACGCAAGTTACCAGGGGAAATAGTATCGACGATGGTTTTCAACCATCCAGCAAATAGTTGGGTTTTCTCGCTGTAACGATTGTCTGTAAAAATTCCTTGATAACGTTCTTGAAACAGGCGGGGCGCGTCTTTGATCCGGAAAATTTTTCCTTGGATGTTCATCAAAGCGTTTTGTTCTTCAAATACTGTGACAAATTTGCAAAGTTTATCATCTAATCCCATTTGCGAGACGTAGTGCAGTGTATACTGATGTTCACTGGGGATACGCATTGCTCCCAGTTCAGCGTAGGGTGCGTCAGGTTCGTTACTAAAACGATGAGTCCAAACTCGACCACCGATACGTGGGCTAGCTTCCATAATATCTACTTGATGACCTAGACGTTCCAATTCGTAGGCTGCAACTAAGCCAGCAATTCCCGCGCCTAGGATCGTGATATGCTTACCTTTTTGGAAGTTTACCAATTTGCACATATCGAGCATTGTTGTGGTATCCATATTCTGGTTCCTCCAATCAATAAATTGATTCAAAATTTTATACCGGGAGAGGAACTTTTTTTATGCATTTAATTTGTGAACTTATCAGGAAGTATCTTCACTTGGGGAACAGGGAGCAGGGAGCAAGGGGAGCAGGGTTAATGCATAATTTATAAGCGATTAAGCGAACTTGATACTATACATCACCCTCCGGTCTCGCTGCGCTTTAGACCTCTGGGCGTGCGCAAAGCGCATACGCCAGTCGCCTGGCTGTCGGGAAAACGTGCTTGTGCTACAACGGGACGCCAGTTGCTACAAGTCGGCAGAGCCGACGGCAGATGCTTCAAGCCGGGAAACCCGTCCAACGCACTGCTTCCCCAACCCACTGGCGAACTTCGTTCCGCTCCGCTAACGGGAACCCCAACGCCAGAACAAGCGTGAGGGAAACCCTCACGCTTGTTCTGGCTCCCTCCGGGGAGAACCTGAGCCCTATGGCTAACGCCACGGCTGCGCCTAACGGGCACGGCCCCGTGCCGAACGGTTCCGCTAGCCCCTAAGGGGGCCGGAGCTAACGCTAACACCAGTCGCCTACGGCGGGAAACCCGCCTGCAGCGCTGGATTCACCGCAACGCACTGGCTCTCCTACCAAGAGCGCTGATCTCACCTCACTCCGCCCTCGGGGACACCTCTCCACTCGCTAGTGCGCTTTGCGCTTACGCTCAAATTCGCTGATTAAAAAAAAGAAAAAGATTTTTATTCTTCATTTGAAACGATCAAATTCAGCGAAACAGCACCAGGTGAGGTCATTGAACCGCAACGCGCCCACCACTCTAGAAAAAAAAATGTGTTTGTTGTGAGTTAGGGCTGCATAATCATCATTTTCTGCTGGTAATGAACTCATAGTTAATCAATCAAAGGTAAGCAAAAAGAAAAAAGGAGATAAAAATATGACTTCATTACTCAGTAAATTTAACAATAAAAATGCAAAGAACATACAGATTGATGGTAATCTTTTACTGATTGTTTCTATATCGTTAGTAGCAATTAGTGGAGTGGTTGGTATTAATCCTATAATGCCAAATATTGCAAAAGCTCTCAACATTCCAGCACAAGAAGTTGGACTAATAATGACAACTTTTTTGATGCCGACTACAGTTGGAACTTTGATTTTTGGAGCATTAGCAGACCGTATCGGCAGAAAGAAAATCCTGATTCCTTCTCTTTTACTGTTTGGAGTTGGTGGAATATTGTGTGCGATCGCCAATAATTTTCATAGCTTACTAGAGTGGCGCTTTTTAACAGGTGTTGGTGCTGCTAGTTTAGAATCTCTAGAACTCACTCTCATCAGCGATTTATATAGTGGTAAAATGCTCACCACTGCAATGGGTTTTAACTCCGCAATGATTGGCATTGCAGCAACAATCTATCCTCTCATTGGTGGGTTTTTAGGAGAGTTGAGTTGGCGATATCCGTTTTTACTATCAATTTTAGCCTTCCCTGTTGCACTGTTGATTTCTAAGAATCTGAAAGTACCAAGCAAGCAAAAAAGCACTGGCAATTTGAATCTCAGCAATTATCTCAAAAATACTTTTAACAATGTCAAGAATCCTCAAGTATTTGGGCTACTGTTTGCGGTGTTTTCCCTCTTTGTCATTGAGTTAGGAACTTTCTATACCTATGTCCCCATCTTTGCAGCAACTCAATTAGGCGCTTCTGGAGTAGAAATTGGTATTATCATTTGCTGTCAGTCACTCGTTTTTTCCTTTGCTGCTTCCCAGGTGGGATTTTTGGCAAATCGGCTTTCAGAAAAGAAGTTAATCATGTTAGGTTTTCTTCTGTGTGGTTTGTCACTACTGATTATGCCTGCAATGAATAACACTTGGTTGCTGATCATTCCCTCTGTTATATTTGGTGTTTCTGTAGCCTTGATTTTTCCACCTCTGCAAGCAACGTTAGCAGGAATTGCCCCAGAAGGTTACCGCGCTGGATTTATGGCACTCAATGTTACAGTTCAATCACTAGGAAGAGCATTAGGTCCGTTATTCGCAGGTCTTGCTTACAGTGCTTGGGGAATACAAGGAGTCTTTTATGCAAGTGCTGTTCTTATTATCATCACAGTTGTTGTGTTTGGTTTGCTGCATACTTCTAAAAAATTGAGAGTTGTGAATGGCTAAAGCTGTAAAACTAATTTTCAACATGAAGCGTTTTTATAATGTTAGGGTCGAGAGAAATATAACTACTCGACCCTTTGCATCGGAAAAAACTATATATAAGTCCCGCTATTTATCCCAGTGCTAGCCTGCAAAGTTGGCACTGGGATAAATGGCGCTTTAAGCTAAAATGAAAATACCGTACGAAGTGTGCCTGTTACAATTGTGCCGTTGCTTTCTTCATTTGCAGCATGGTTAATCACTTGAATTGATGGTGTTATTTGAATCTCTCGACTAAACGGGAAGTTATAAAACGCCTCAAAATTAGTCTGAGTTGAATTCCCGATTTGATTGACAATAAATGGCTGACCGACAGCAACCCCAGCTAAAGCACCGCGTGTAAACAAGTCTCGCACCCCAACTCCCGCCATCCAGTAATTGGGTTTAATGTCGCCAAAGGCAGTGTTATCAAAGTTACCGTAACCGTAGCGACCAAAAATACCAAACTTTTGTGCAAGGGTCAGTTCAACATTTACGCCATAGCTATCAAAACGGTTTTTGAATAGTTCGCCACCACTATATTGCAGACGCAAAGCAAAAGCCTTGGAGGGTGCATATTCTAGTTCTACCGTACCTTGATAGGTATCTCCAAATAAGCCGCGATCGCCTGTAATATTAGGATCAATATTGGGAGTACCAGGAGGAGCAAATTGCCTGGGATATAGTAGGCTTGTGAATGGTGAAAGACCCTGAATGACTCCTCCCTGTTGGATAGGATTTGCTGGATCTGATGCAGCATATACAGCCCGCAAGGAAAATGCTCCATTGCGTGGTTTCCAGTCAATTGCTGCACCTGCATTCTGACCGTTAACTGGGAAGAGAATAAAGTTATTTACAAAAGCTAGAGTGCTAAAGTCCCGGAAGCTGAGGTAAGCGTAACTGTTGAAGTCAACAAAATCGGTTGGGAAAATACTTGGACCAACAGTGACTTTAAAGTCATTAGCGAGTTGAAAGCTGTAATACAGTCTGCTCACACCTAGCTTACCATTTGTGGGTGGCTTGACTGAGTAGTCTATAACACTACCAAAATTTGGCTCCAGCAAACCTGCAGCATTGTCTTTCCCACCATTAGCTACCTGATCATCAATACCACTTCCAGTATCAAGGCGAATTTTTAGTAAGTCAGTTCCACGGAAGCTAGTGTCTAAATCTACACCTGCTCTATACAACACTGTGGAATTGGGTTGGTTGGTAATTCTGCCTGTGGGGTTATCAGGGGTGCGATTAGGGTTAATTATGCGATCGCCATTAAACCCACCAGAATTCACAGAAACAATAACCTGACCTTGCAGCTTGGTCGTTGTGGAAAATTGATTAGCTTCCAGTTCGGCTGTACGTGCTTCAAGCACATCTACTCTACCTCGTAAAGTTGCCAACTCAGCAGTAAACTCCTGCTGTAGCTTTTGCAAAGTTGCTAAGTCTTCTTTTCTCACCAAATCTGTTGTTGCGGTAGCTACGAGTTCATTAACGCGGTTTAAGCACGCATTCAATCCAGCCGCAAACTCATAACGCGTCATCGCCCGATTCCCGCGAAAGGTTCCATTCGGATACCCAGCAATACAACCATAGCGTTCAACCAGAGACTGCAACGCCTGAAATGCCCAATCAGTGGGTTGAACATCACTCAGTTGATTAACATTTGTCACCTGATTCATTTCAGGTGTACTTTTTTTTTCTTGGTTTTGACTGACAAAATCTGCTGTACCACCTGAAGTGGGAGGCATTTGAGCCTTTGTTGAACATGTTCCTAAAAGTAATAAACTGAGCAGGCTGACTCCAGAAGCAATTGTATGAGTCAAAAATTTTTCGTAAACTTGAGTTTTTACAGTCGTATTCTCAGACACTTTTTTCTTCTGCATTTCGTTATTTATTTTTGAGAGCAAAAATTCAACTTTTACTTGAACAAAAAATCACAAGATAAGACACTTTGGTTTCAAGTCTGGATTTGTCACCACGATTTCACAAAGACTTATCTGACCTGGATGAACGGCAAAATAAGCCATTCAACACTTTGTCAAAATTTGGTGCATCGTCAAGGGTGCTCGAAATTTTATCTGTCTCAAGCTTGTGAAAATTGCGATCGCCCCTTGGGCGATCGCATAACTTGTGACAAACGCGGGTCAAAGTTTCTTCTAGCCCTTTTCAACTCACTCAAATACACATATTGTGTAGGGGAGCCAGTGCTGCCGATATTGCAATCCTCACCCTATTCATTTTGAGGGTGTATTGCACCTGTATTTTTATATAGCAATCCTGAATCATACCTGAAAAAATACTAAACCCAAATGTAGTACTCTTTTTGCTAAGTATATCTTGCTTGTATGGCTACAATGCTTAATTTCTCGTAAAAATTAAGCGTCAAATATTTAACTTAGTTTTCTAGAAAGAAGTACAGTATCTTCTCAGAAATTATCTAGGATTGCTATATTCCATCCGATTGCAAACCACTGTAAGTTGAAAAAAGTTGTTCAACAACAAGCTTATTATCCAATAAAAGTAACTGAAAAAAAAGCAGATAAAGTGTTTAGATTACAAATTAGAATATCTTGCATGAGGCTTTAAATATCAGTACCAATTATCTATCAGCTTTGATAATTCAAACCTATGAAAATAAGTTCGTAGTAAGCGTAGCGCTTATATAAGCACTACGCTTATTACAAACCCTGGGGCGCTCTGTACAAATCTATACAGTAACGAAGGTGACACCCTTGTTTTTAAGCCATTTAAGGGTGTTTGAGTTTATGAAACACAACTCTCTACTGTTCTGGACTTTATCGAGCTGAGTGTGAGCGATTTGGAATATAACTGGGACGAATTCTGATCAAAAGCCCCTCTAACTCGGTCAATTAGTGCCTCTAAGTCCACAGGCAGAGTGTCACCTCTCCAAGCTACGTGTCCATCAGGTCGTACCAAAACATAGGCACGCTCATAAAGCTTGGCAATTTCAAGCTTATCGATGTGCTGGATAATCATTGGCACTCCTTTTTCCTGACAAATCTTTGTTAATGTTTCAACTCTGTGTGTGGAGTCGAAGCACATCAGCACAAAAGAATGACCGAACAAATCCAGAGTAGATTTTCCAGGTTCCAACCAGGCATGTGGTGCCCGATTGCCAGGGTAACTACTTTGTTGCCACTCGAAGGGGTCATCGCTCGGAGGTGTACCGTCAGCAATGATGGCAGGGGACTCATAACGGAACCCGAAGTGAACCCCAGGGGCATCAAACTCGCGTTTCACGTTACCACGTTCCATACCAACAGCCATTTCTTTGCGGATTTGTTCACCTTCTTTTGAATCACTCATAATAACTGGAGGGACGGTGCGTTTTTGAGTGCGTTGCAAATTGGCGTTTGCTGCTTCAAGGTTTCGCACTGCGATCGGACGTCGTTCCATTTCATAAGTGTCCAGTAAGTTGGAACCAGCCCAGCCCTTAAGAGTGGCGGCTAGTTTCCAGCCCAAATCAGCAACATCACCCATGCCAGTATTCATTCCAAAACCGCCAGAGGGGGAAAGTGTATGAGCGCTGTCACCGACGAAGAAGATATTTCCCACTCGGTACTTCTGTGCCACTCGGTGGGTGAGACGCCATGGAACGTTGGAAACAATCTCAAAAGGGGTATCAATTGATATGGCGGCACGGATGGCCTCTTCAGCGTCACGCACACTTCCGTCTTCATTTGGCTTTAAAATCAGGCGATACAGTGAGTCTCCATCTACTGCGCGGAGTGGTTCTTGAATAATTGGGTTGACCAAAAAATATACCATTGCATGGTTTTTTCCCATCACAGTCGCCAGTTCAGGTGCTTTAAACACAACACTCTGATACGCCTGGGTGGGGTGAAAGCTAGGAGTATCAACACCACAAGCCTTACGTACTGTACTGCGAGCACCATCGCAAGCTACCATGTATTGGGCGTGAATGACTTCTGTGCTTTGTGTTTCCAGGTTTGTTACATGGGCAACGACACCCAAATCTTTCTGCTCAAAACTATCCAAGCGAGAGAGAAGCCGAATCACTCCATCTGGATATACTCCCAAGAAATTTAGGAATACTGGAGCAAACCAGTTTTGCGGACAGACTTGCTCTGGCTCTGGTGTGTAGTCAGGTAGCGATCGCTCGGCATAGGAGGGAAACTTAGCTCGGTATATTTCGTGTCCACCAACGGATGTAACCCAGGCAACATCTAGGGTATGCTCACTAGGCCAACCAGCATTGCGTATTTGTTGAGCAATGCCCCAACGGCGGCAAAACTCCATTGAGCGGGGTCCAACTGTACTGACTTTGGGATCACTCACCACCCCATCAGTCTGGTCTATAAGAATGCAATCGATACCTTGGTAGCGTAGTTCCACCGCCATTGCTAGACCAACAGGTCCGCCACCGACTATTAGTACATCTGTTTTAATGTTGCTCATGGGATTTATCACCGTTCAAAATTTGGTTGTTATTATTTTTTAAAATTGGTATTAAACTCTTGACTTCTACAGAGTGCAGTATTTCTCAGGCTTTTGTTAGGTAAGAGTTTGAAGCAATTTTCTGATGTCGAACTCAGGTTTATTTATGTTCTTGTCTCTCAATTTATTTCCAAACACCCTTGCTCTACATCTAATAAATGTCATCTCCAAACCATTACATTTGTCATGAGGTTATATTGTTGATTGATCGTTGTAATCTATAGCAATCCGTGCAGGAGTTGTGAAATTACTCGTTGAGGTAGGGAACAGGCAACAGGGAACGCTTAACAGGGAAGAAGAATGTACAAATTTACTTTGTTTTTTCACAAATGAAATAGGACTGCTATAGCAGTCATTGTTGCAAGCGATCGCCCAGAGGGCAGACGCAAGGGGCGTGCATCGCAAAGCGCGTATCAGAAGCAGGGCGCTTTTATCAACGTACCCAACTATAGGACTCCTATTTGATTTTTGTTGGCGCAGCCTGCGCTTTGCGCTTAAAAAACTCCGTAGGCGTTCACAGTAGTGTTTAAACTCCTGTAAACGGTTACTATGAAACTGACGGAGGCAATCTCCGTCAGTTCTTTTTTATTAACGGCGATCGCCTAGAGATGGAAATTCATAACTTTTAAGCGATGGCGATGCTCACTCGGGGAGCCGCGCAAGGCGCGATCGCACTCACGAAAGAAGTTGTGTTTATAGAATCAGCAACAGCAGACACTGATATATTTGGTGAATCTTTTTATTTGCGACTACAACCCTCTTGACAAAGTGCTCATTATCTCAACTTGTCACGAATGATCTGAGTCTCTGACTAGCGGCAACGAGACCAGCAAAATATGAAAGAAACACCTTCTTCCCTTACACCCCTACACCCTTACACCCCTACACCCCTGTGTTTCTTGAAAGTCTCTAGTAGATAATGGTTTTTCTTAAGGATCAAAGCAATGTAGGTATTTTAATGGCAAATAACTTTAAGCAAAGACTGAAACAAAAAGAAACTCTGATCGGTATTGTAATCAAACTCCCTAGCTCAGAAACTGCTGAAGTGTTGTCACACATTGGGTTTGACTGGTTTTGGATAGATATGGAACATGGGGCTCTCAGTTTAGAAAAAGTCCAGTTAATTATGCAAGCAAGTGGCGGGCGCTGTGCAAATTTAGTCAGAGTACCTTGGAATGACGCCATTTGGATAAAGAGGGTACTAGATACCGGATGTGATGGGATAATTCTGCCTCAAGTCAAAACACCTCAAGAGGTTAAATATGCCCTTGAAGCTTGCTTATACCCTCCACAAGGAAGTCGGAGTATTGGAAGTGGAAGAGCACAAAACTATGGAATGAATGTTCAAGAGTACTTGAAGACGGCAAACGAAAACATAGTCATTATTCTACAAATTGAACACATTGATGCAGTGAAAAACATTGAATCCATAATTGATGTTCCTGGTTTCGATGCTATACTGATTGGCCCATTTGATCTTTCCGGCAGCATGGGACTGCCTGGTCAGATTAATCATCCTGATGTACAGAAAGCAATTAATTCGGTTAAAGAGGCATGTTTGAATAAAAATATACCTGTCGGTATTTTTACTACTGATTCTAAGGGAGCAATATCAGCAAAAGAAGCAGGATATAGCTTGATCGGAGCAGGTGTTGACGCAGTGTATCTCTGGAAATCGGCAAAACAAACTCTTGAAGAGATTAATTCAATCTAGCCTCCTGTAAACGGTTACTATGAAACTGACGGAGATCGCCCCCGTCAGTTGTTTTTTAATAGCAATGTTTACAAAAAACCTGTTTCAAACCCTTCAAGACATTTAAAAAGTATCCAAGAATTTTGCAACAGTATGCACATCCTTGTCACCACGTCCAGAAAAATTGATGACAATTTTAGGAGAACCAGTCAGTTGTGGACAAAGAGTTTCCAACAAAGCGATCGCATGAGAAGTCTCTAGTGCTGGAATAATCCCCTCCAGTAGCGACACACGTTTAAACGCTTCCAACGCCTGCTGGTCAGTCACACTGTAGTATTCAGCACGTTCTATCTCTTTCAAATAACTATGTTCTGGACCAACACCAGGATAATCTAACCCTGCACTGATAGAGTGTGCTTCTGTGATCTGACCATCCTCATCTTGCAAAACATAACTCATTGCACCGTGCAAAACACCGACTTTTCCTAGTGTCAAAGTTGCTGCGTGTTTTTCAGTATTAATTCCTTCACCCGCCGCCTCAACTCCAATCAGGCGTACAGATGGTTCATTGACAAATTCATGGAAAAGCCCCATTGCATTGGAACCTCCGCCAACACAAGCAAGCAGAATATCTGGTAGTCCACCCCATTTTTCTTGAGACTGGCTGCGAGTTTCTTTACCAATGATTGCTTGAAAGTCTCGGACGATCATCGGGTAGGGATGGGGACCTGCAACGGAACCTAAAATGTAATGGGTGGTTTCCACATTCGTTACCCAATCCCGAATCGCTTCTGATGTTGCATCCTTGAGGGTTCCAGTTCCTGCTTCCACTGGACGAACTTCTGCTCCCATCAAGCGCATCCGAAATACATTCAAGGCTTGCCGTTCCATGTCATGGACGCCCATGTAAATCATACACTCCAGACCAAAACGGGCGCAGACTGTGGCGGTTGCAACACCATGCTGACCGGCTCCGGTTTCAGCTATGATCCGCTGTTTGCCCATCCGTTTGGCGAGTAATACTTGAGCTAGGGCGTTATTAATTTTGTGTGCGCCTGTATGGTTTAAGTCTTCTCTTTTTAAGTAAATTTGCGGTCCAGTTCCATCTGGTTTGGCGTAGTGTGCTGTCAGGCGTTCGGCAAAGTATAGGGGAGTAGCACGTCCTACGTAGTCGCGTAGTAGTCCCTGTAGTTCATTCTGAAAATCTGGATCATTGCGGTATTTTTGATACGCTGCTTCTAATTCCGAAAGTGCAGGCATTAATGTTTCGGGTACATACTTGCCCCCAAATTGACCAAATCTGCCTAATGCATCGGGTTGTTGAGTTGTTCTAGGTGTATCTGCTAACATGGAATCTGCTCCGTAAAACTTATTTAAAATTGATCACTTTCTCATTAATTTCCTGCTTCACCAAAGGAGTCGGCTTTTGATGCGTGAAATTTGGAACTGAATTTTCAGGACTTATGCTAAAACTATCAAAAAGTTCAATTAATTTCACTGCAGCAGGTAGAGAGAAAAAGATGAAAATGCGTAACTCCGAAAATGTTACTTTCTAATTCCCGCAGTGGGGGTAATTGCTGCTTTCAAATCGGTACAGAAATCTTTAATAACTCGCAGTCCTTGGTTCGGTGTGTTTTCTCCCAAGCGTTTCACAAAGGCGCTTCCCACAACCACTCCATCTGCGCCCCAGTCTTGAACTTGATGAGCTTGTTCTGGGGTAGATATACCAAAACCAACGGCTATTGGCTTGTTTGTGACGCTGCGGATTTCTTTGAGCACATCTTTTACGCGTGTCTGGATTTGTGAACGTATGCCTGTGACACCTGTGACACTAACTAAGTAAATAAACCCACGAGATTGACGAGCGATCGCCTCAATTCGCTGTTTGGGAGTGTTGGGAGTGATTAATAGTGTGACTTCAATTCCTACACTGTCAGCAGATTTCAATAAATTGTCTGCTTCTTCTAAGGGTAAATCCGGTACGATTAACCCCTTGATTCCAGAATCAGCAACTCGCTTGAGGAATTGTTGGATGCCGAGATTTAAAATTGGGTTGTAATAGGCGAAGAGGATGATGGGCGATCGCACACTCTTAGTGGCTGTTTGCGCCATTTCTAAAACATGAGCTAGTCGAGTTCCCCCCTTAAGCGCACGAGTAGCAGCCGCTTGAATCACTGGTCCATCCGCCAACGGATCTGAGTAGGGTACTCCTAGTTCTATGAAATCTGCACCATTGGCGTCTAATATTTTTAGGGCTTCGGCTGTTGTTTCCAAATCTGGATCGCCTGCTGTGATGAAGGGCATTAAAGCACATTGGTTTTTTGTGCGTAAATATTCAAACTGTTCTGAGATAGAAGTCATCTTAATTAAATCCTAAAAGCGAACAAATAGAGGAAAAGCAGAATGAAAAATGCAAAATTCAGGATGAAGTCAAGATTTTTTTTACATTCTTAACTCCTTGACAGCTTGCTCTAAATCAGCTTGCTTGACTAAAGATTCTCCTACCAACACAGCTTTAGCTCCCGCCTGAGATACAAAAGCTAAATCAGAAGATGTGTACAAACCAGACTCACTCACGATTGTAATATCTAAATCACTTAACTTTTGTTGACGTTCTCTCAACAGGTGTTTCGTGATTTCTATGTCAAGGGTAAAGTCTTCCAAATTGCGGTTGTTAATTCCGACAAGTTGCACATTGGATAATGCCAGTACTCGGTCAAGTTCAGTCAAAGTATGGACTTCCACCAATGGAGTCATGCCCAAATGCTGAATAATGTTTAGAAAATGTTGCAGTGTTTCGTCGTTTAAAATAGCAGCAATGAGTAGCACTGCATCTGCACCATTGACTCGCGCTAGATAAATTTGGTAAGGATCTATAACAAACTCTTTGCAAAGTAGCGGCAACTCTACATTATTTCTAATCAGTCGCAAATTCTTAAAACCGCCCTGAAAAAATTTCTCGTCAGTTAGCACAGAAATACAAGTCGCGCCGCCTCGCTCATATGCTTGGGCAATTTTTACTGGTTCAAAATCAGCACGAATAACTCCTTTACTTGGTGAGGCTTTCTTGACCTCTGCAATAACGCTAGGAGGAGTATAATTTTGCCGTATGGCATTCAAGAAATTTCGCACAGGAGGAGCAATATTGACCTGAAGTTTTAAGTCGGCTATTGGTAGTTGCTGTTTCATGAGCGCAACTTCTTGTTGTTTATGCTCAACAATTTCTTCGAGAATATGGCGCGATTTGGTAGACGTAGTTGCTTGAGTTGATTGCTGGTGAATATTTAGCATTTGTTTATAGTGGTTATTAGTTCAACAAAGGGAGAGTCAACCCTCTCCTACAACTAGAGAGGGTTATAACAGAGGTGATTATGCAAGGGCTGAGGAGGGAATTGTAGCCATAAATTCATGGACTACATTTTTAACAATTGTTAAGCCTATTCCTCCTGCTAAAGTCATGATAGATTCTGGATGGAACTGAACGGCAGCAATTGGTAATGTGCGATGCTCAATGCCCATAATCACACCATCTGCAGACATGGCGGTTACTTTGAGTTCTGCAGGTAGGCTTTCGGGGAGTGCATACAATGAGTGGTATCTACCAACTTCAAACGATTGTGGTAAACCTTTGAAGGTCACAGAATCTGGATCAACCACAGATACCATAGATACCTTACCATGCTGGGGATAATCCAGAACTCCCAGTTTTCCACCGTGTGCCTCGACTATTCCTTGTAAGCCCAAGCACACACCAAATATGGGAATTTGCCGTTTTTTGCAGGCTGCGATTGTCTCTGCAACACGAAAGTCACTTGGTTTTCCAGGACCAGGAGATAATACAACCAAGTCAGGTTTTTCTGTATCAAAAACTGATTCTGCAAAACCATGCCGTAGTGTTGTGACTGTGGCACCAGTTTGACGGATGTAATTTGCTAGGGTATGAAGAAATGAGTCTTCATAGTCAACTAGCAAGACACGTTTGCCCGCCCCTGGATTGGCTTCTTGAATGTCAAGGGTTGACATTTTTGACAATTGGACATTTTTATGTGTCGCTTCTTGAAGGGTTTGGAATAAGGCACTAGCTTTAGTAATAGTTTCTTGTGCCTCTGCTTCTGGCTCTGAGTCATAAAGAACTGTTGCACCAACTCGTACCTGTGCAATTGAGTCTTTTAGTCGGATAGTTCTCAAAATCAGACCAGTATTCAAGTTGCCTTTAAAATTTAAACCTCCAACTGCTCCACCATACCAACGTCTGGGACTGCGCTCATTTTGTTCGAGAAACTGCATGGCTGAGCGTTTTGGTGCTCCTGTGACTGTGACTGCCCACAAATGCGTGAGGAATGCATCCAAAGCATCAGCTTCTGGTTGCAGCACGCCTTCTACATGGTCTACTGTATGGATCAGATGGCTATACAATTCAATTTGGCGACGACCTATGACTCGCACAGTCCCTGGCTCACAAATCCGCGATTTGTCGTTGCGGTCTACGTCGGTACACATCGTGAGTTCAGATTCATCTTTACGCGAGTTCAACAGCTTTTGGATTTGCGCTGCATCATCAATCGCGGTTTCTCCTCGACGGATTGTACCACTGATTGGGCAAGTTTCAACACGTCTGCCCTCAACACGCACAAACATTTCTGGAGATGCACCAATCAGATATTCTCCACCTAAATTAAAGATGAATCCATAGGGACTGGGATTAATTTCCCTGAGTGTGCGGAAAAGTTGGGTTGGGGATTTTTCACAGGTTTGAAAGAAGCTTTGACTGGGAACAACTTCAAATAAATCACCACGACGGAAATAATCGAGTGCTTTGGTGACTTGTTGTTCATATTCTCCTGGCGCATGATCAGAGGTTTGAGTCGCACTTAAACGCTTACCTCGGTAATCGATCACTTCACCCGTGCGAGGTAAATCCCGAGTGCTACCATTGTTGGTGACAAAATCATATTGCACTCTGAATGCCTGTTGCAGGTGGTAGTCAACAACTAACAACTCATCAGGTAGATATAGTACCAAGTCTCTTTGGTCTGCTGAACGTTCCAGATGCTTTGGCATTTGCTCAAATTGGAAAACTAAGTCATAGCCAAATGCACCATAAAGTCCCAAGTTTTCATCTACTGGACTGTGGAAGATAGATAATATCTCGCGAACAACACTGAAAACAGAAGGTTGTCTACTGCGTTCTTCTTCTGAGAAGAGACGTTCAGTTGGTTTGACAGAGCCGATAATACGCTTGTTTTCTTTATTAACAGCTTGAAGATATGGTTGATCCAATAGGTTCTCTGCTAGATAATCTAGCAGTATCTTGCCTCGCTCATTATGAGCCGTAATTGTAAAAGTGTTATCGCAGGTAACAAGTTCTAAAGGCGGATTAACAAAACCGATCGCCCATCGTTTGTAGCGTCCTGGATATTCATAGCTACTTGCCAACAACCCTCCGCGTTGGGAATCCAGACGTATCAAAACCTCATCAATTGCCGACTCTATAGAAGTATTGGTTACGGAGCGTGATACAAATATTCCACCTTGAGTTGTGTAGGATTGTGTGTCAGAATACATAGATATGACCCTCTTAAAGTTAACTTAAAAATCATCACCCGAATAATTTGACGACTTGCTGACAAAGTTGAGTGCAGGACACGGTTTTTCTGAGTGATTGTTGATTGACAGCAACTACCCGATATTAAATAGGTGTAGTTCAATTTCACTTATGCAGTTTTGAGAAGTAAATGCTTCTGGAGCGTTCAGTATCAAAATATCTATTGTGCCTGTAGTCATTTTGGTATCTACAAAAGATTTGGTCAGAAATTCAGGAGTTTTGTCAAGTTGTTGTCGGTATTAAATTTCTTAAGATTTAACAGCAGTGTCAATTATAGTTTTAGAATCAGAAAATGCGAGCAAATTAGTTTGTGCGTATTTTTCTACTGTATTTCTAGTCAAACTGAAAGAATAATACGCACACATGATTGCCTTAACGAAATAATTTCAGAATGATTAAAGAATCTGAGGTAGGCAAATCGATGAGTCATTGGTGTAAACATGATATTACCTACCCTAGAGAAACCACTGATGATTGCTCAACTTAGGCACCTACAGTCGAAAGAGTTTTGGTAGCAAATGGTGTAGTTGTGAAACCAGACTTTGTTCCACGTCCGAAGAATTGGGCAAGCGGAGCAAGTTCCTGCATGAGTTCCACAAAATCCGGTGGTGTCAGAGATTGAGGACCATCTGATAATGCTTTGGAGGGATTGGGGTGAACTTCAATCATCAAGGAATCTGTACCAGCTGCTATAGCTGCCTTTGCCATTGTTGGTACAAACTTAGAGTAGCCAGTGGCATGACTAGGGTCAATCATAATTGGCAAATGGGTCAGTCCACGCAATACAGGTACTACAGATAGATCTAGAACATTTCTTGTATATTGCTTGTCAAAGCTGCGAATTCCGCGTTCACACAAAATCACATTTGGATTACCAGCAGCCAGAATGTATTCAGCAGCCATCAACCATTCTTCAATTGTCGCAGACAGCCCCCGCTTAAGCAGAATTGGTTTACCAGTAGCACCTGCTTTCTTCAGTAAGGAGAAGTTCTGCATATTGCGAGCACCAATTTGCACCACATCTGCAACTTCTGCAACTTTGTCTAAGTCGGCTGTATCCATCACTTCTGTGATAATTCCTAGTCCAGTGACTTCGCGGGCTGTTGCTAACAGAGATAAAGCGCTTTCGCCATGTCCTTGGAAAGCATAAGGTGAGCTACGAGGTTTGTACGCACCTCCCCGAAGAAACTGTGCACCAGTGGCTTTTACGACTTGTGCTGTTTCCACAATCATTTCTTCGTTTTCAACTGAACAAGGTCCAGCGACTACAATTAAAGGATGATTTTGACCAAAAGTGACTGGACCATTGGGAGTTGGAACAACGACTTCGCTTGGTTCACCATAGCGATATTCTAACGAAACCCGTTTGAAAGGCTGTTTCACGCGAATCACCTGTTCGATAAATGGACTGATTTGTTGGACGTGTTCAGGAGAAAGAACACTTGTATCACCTACCAAGCCGATAACAACTTTGTCTTTACCGACAACTTTTTCGGTTGTTACGGGATAATGGCTCAGTTCTTGAATGATTCTTTCGATTTCAGATGCGGGAGTTTGGGATTTGATGACGACAATCATTTTCTTTACCTCATGAAATAGTTTTGGTTTTGGTTTGTGTCTTTGTCCGCCGTAAGTTTGTTTGGCGTCTTGGACTCGTTTTTTGCTTCTGCATTTTGATAGGGATGAGGGTTGAAGGTTTATGCATCCCTTTCTGGAAATTGAGATTAGTTTTGATCACCAACGGCGAGAAAAGGGTAAGGATTCAGGTTAAAGGCGACAGGTGTAAGCGAACGCGACTGCGAACAGACACCCCTCCGGGCGGGTGACACCATCCTCACGGTTCTCTGTTCGACATAATCAATACGTAGATGAACAGGTGCATGGAGAGGCTTATCATATAGATGAACAAGGTTAATACATAAACGAACCGTTTACTGGCTTCACTTGGTTCGATAGTTTTAAGATTAGAAATGAATCGGGAAGAACTAGGGAAAGTTTTGGATCAGCCGAAGATTTTTTCTAGTTCCCAAGATGAGTCTGGGAACTAGACTAGGCAATGTAAAACGACCCAGCACTGCTGAGTTAAGAAAAAACCTGCTGGAAGCATGAACAATCTTTGATATTAGACGGCAACAGATGGTTCTTTGTAGCCATCACTTCAGCATCTCGCTTGGCATACTTGAGTGACTGGAGGTTATCGTAATTGTTTATCCCGACAACAATTGCCCAATTCTTGCCCCATCTTAATTTAATGTGCCGATTTCCGCTTGAACTTAAAGGTCAAAGCGCCTTTACCCCCTGCTTTACCTCCAATGCCAAACAGGCTGAATAAATTATTCAATAGCTTTCGATTTAACCAGTTTTCCTAAATGCAGCAGCTCGCTCAGTGTAGTTGTTAAGTTTTTCAAGAAGGTCTAAAGAAATTCCAAAGACAATTTGCGCTTTATCATCAATAATAAAGGATAACTATTGTTCAGTAGTAACACGTAAACCTTCAATAGAGAAGAACAAATCAGTTAACACCAACCTAGAAATGGCTAAAAATTGGGCGATCGTGATCGGCATTAACCAGTACAACAATCTTCAGCACCTAAACTACGCCAAACTAGATGCTCTTGCCATGCGCGACTGGTTTGAAAAGGATGTGCAGTTTGACAGAGTGTTTCTGTTTACAGAGGATTCAATTGCAATTCCCGCTTCTCCTACACCCATTTTCACTCAGCCTACTTACGGTAACTTGCGGCGGTTTTTACGGGCACAATTTGAAAAGCCACTATTGGCATCAGGGGATAATCTCTGGTTTTTCTTTGCAGGTCACGGTTGTCGGTCAGTTGACCGTGACTATCTCATGCTGGTGGATAGTGACCCAGGCGATGTAGAACATACGGCAATCGCTGTTGATTTTGTTACCCAAAGATTGCGCCGCAGTGGTGCTGATAATATCGTGTTGTTTTTGGATGCTTGTCGCGATGAAGGGAGCAGACGAGGAGAAGGTATTGGCGAAAAACATCAAGGGGTAGTCACCTTTTACTCTTGCAGTCCCAGTCAAAAGTCTTATGAAATTGAGCAGTTGCAACACGGTTCATTTACTCAGGCGTTATTAGAGGGTTTGAGGATAGCAGGTGAAGGGAACTGTGCCACAGTAGAAAGATTGGACAGATATTTACAATCGAGAGTACCCATAATCAATCAAACGCACCGGAAAACTCTACAAAATCCTTATGCGATCGCAGAACCAGCCACCAAGTTTCACCTAATTTTGTTGCCAGATTATGCCACGCTGACTGATATTATCACGATAAAACTTGAGGCTTATCATGCCGAAGTTAAACGAGATTGGGATTTAGCCAAACAGTTATGGATTCGCGTGAATGTGGCTGCTAGGGGTTCCGATATGCAAGCAATCGAGGCATTTTCCAGAATTGCCCAGGAACTCGGACAGTCTTCTGCACCCCCAAAAAGTTCTGAACCTACTATTTTACCAACGGTAGGGAGGTCAGTAGTTGTCGAGTCAGCACCTACAGCACAGCAAGCTGAACTACAGGTTTCTCAGTTTGATGTGGTAAAGCTCAATGGAAGTCGTCAAGAGGTAAAACCAGACAGCAATAAAGCCCAATATTTTACCGAAGACTTAGAAAATGGTACCTGCTTAAAAACGGTTGAGATTCCCGATTGCACAAGAAACAATACTGTGCAACTGGAAAAATATCCACTTCTTGTCAAACGTCTGATCTCATTCGCGGCTCACCGCCTCGCCAATTCAGCAGAACACAGGGAATCTCAAATCAGAGGGGAAATTACCTACGAAAACTGGCTAACCAATCAGCTACTAATGGAAACGCCAACAATGCAGCGAGTGCAGGAACTTGGAGGATACGAAGCGTCAATGGAAAAGGTAATTAAAGATGCGATTAAAGACCCCCGATATATTGACTCTCAATTGAGAATTAGAGAGTGTCAAATCCAGTTGCAAGCTCTTAAGCGATCGCCTCCTATCCTTCCTTCTGAGGAACATTATATTAAAGCAAAGCGCCAAGTGCTGCGATACCTTAAATCTGATAAAAAACCCAAGTACTTGTCAAATCGGGAACGGTGGCATCTAGCGCAACTTAGAGTGGGAAAGACACCTGAAGAATGGGGATATCTGGATCACGGTTATGAAGCGTTAACAGAGCCAACATTAACATCGTTTCTCCTGAATGGAGAACCACTAGCACATATCACAAGGAATAGTTACGGTGTGCTTTGCCTCAACTCACCCCAAGTAATGTTTGTTGACATTGACCTTAATTATGAGGATGATGAAGTTTCTACTGAGGCTACTCCTTGGGGGAGAAGGAAAGCGGTACAAGAAAAAGAGATTAAGAGAGCGATCACCTCAGTAGCTAACAACCTTGCTCTCACTTTTCGAGTTTATCGCACTGCGAAAGGATTAAGACTTTTGGAAATGTCGCGGTTGTGGGATGCTACTAACGTAGAATCATCCACTGTGCTAGAAAAAATGGGATGTGATCGCTTGTACCAAAAGCTCTGCATTGCTCAGGACTGCTACAGGGCGCGACTAGAGATTAAACCTTGGCGATATGGTGACACTGTTTGTCATTTTGTTAAGGTTATTGGCAATGCTAACAATACTGAGCAGGCGATCGCGGTTCAGAGAATTCACGATGAGTATTGCTTGGGCGACGGACAATTAGCGTAACGTTACGGCAATTAGGGGTTTGAAGCGTTGCAACAGACAAGTGTATAGATAAAGTACAGATCCCCGACTTCTTCAAGAAGTCGGGGATCTTGTTTCTCACGAATATTTAGGATTGCTATAGAACAGTGAAAGGATATTACGTGTTGAATTGAGCAATTCCCACAGGACAAGCAACATTTGTCCCGCCTAACCCACAATAGCCATTAGGGTTTTTCGCTAGGTACTGCTGATGGTATTCCTCGGCATAGTAAAATTCAGGAGCATCGAGAATTTCAGTGGTTATTTTTCCATAATCTGAAGCACTCAGAGCTTTCTGATAAGCTTGTTGCGATGCTTCTGCTAGCTTTCTTTGATTTTCAGAATACACGTAAATTCCTGAACGGTATTGAGTACCTACGTCGTTACCCTGACGCATTCCTTGAGTGGGGTTGTGGTTTTCCCAGAAGACTTTTAGTAACTCGGAATAACTAATGACTTTTGGATCAAAGACGACTTGTACCACTTCATTGTGACCTGTGCGTCCAGAACACACTTCTTTATAAGTCGGGTTAGGAGTGACACCAGCAGCATAACCAACTGCTGTACTGTAAACTCCTTCTAGCTGCCAGAATTTGCGTTCTGCACCCCAAAAGCACCCCATGCCAAACGTTGCAATTTCCATTCCTTCTGGAAATAGCGGCTTGAGGGGATGACCGTTAACATAGTGACGATCCGGTACTGGCATTTTTTCTGCTCGTCCTGGCAAAGCTTCTTCAGGAGTGGGCAGGCTTAACTTTTTACCAAATCCAAATAACACCATTGATTTTTACTCTGGGTTTTTATGAGAGTATTCTTTACCTTACTTAATATTGTACAAATAGTCGTTGTAGTAAGCAGCCGGTGTGGTGGGCGGGTTTCCCGACTTGTAGCACCTGGCGTGCTGCTAGATTTTTTCGTGTTATATCATGTCCGGCTAATTAGTTGTGATTACCAAATATGTGCAACAACCGGAAAATCCTCTTTTTCCCTGCTCGGGTGCCCCCTGCTCCCTGCCGTCTTAATGATAAGTCTTTCACCGGACATGATATTAGACTCGGTCATCGTATGGCGGACTCTTGAATTCCGCCGAAATGCGTTAAACAACAGCAGGATCACAAACAACTGAAACGCAAGCATGTACCAAAGGTAGCAAAGGACCAAGTTGTTCTTGCCCATTAACCGCTAAATCGCTATGACATAAATAGACTCTCTCGGACACGCGAGCAAGCAAATCTGCCAGAATTATTCGCAGTCTTTGTTCTTCTGCTAATTTTTCATCTTCTACTGTCCAAGGTTCGCCCAGCCTTTCTTGGAGGAAGAATGGTGCACCGAATAAAGTTGCCGCACCGCCTTTTGCCCACAAAGGCGAACCTGTATCCAGCCAGAACTGCCAACGGTGAGATCGTCTAGAAGAGCGGTATTGGAAGATGGTAGCCAATGTGACAGCGTTTGACTTCGGTCCTATGGGATAAACGGGGTAGGGATTAGCGGTAATGGTAGCACGCCGTAGTAGTTGGATAAATTCGGCAATTCTTGAGTGAGGTGAAGTGCCCGAACCTTGGGTTTCTTCTTTCAATGAAGGAGAAACAGAGGAGGTTTGCCGCAATCTCGTATCAATTTCCCAGTAGTGCTGTGCGGTTTCCAATAGTTCCCGCAGTGCTGCCAATTGGTCGTAGGGGAGATTGTTGCCATTCCACAAGAAACGCTGAATTGCCCTATCTAAAAGAGAAATGGGACTGGGAATCAAGCGCAGTTCTTGTTGTGTTTTTTGGGTTTCTAACCACTGCAATATATTACCATAAGCCGTGGTTGCTGCGTAACCCAGTCTATCCCAGCGGTCAAACGCCGTGACAGGTAGCAACTTGGGTTGGTCTGGATGGGGTACAAAGCAGTAGTCTGCTATCAAGCCAGCGCGGACGGGATCAATGTGGGGAAATGAGGGAGGGAGGGAGGGAGGGTTTTGTTGTATTTTTTCTTCCTTTTCTCGTCCGATTCCAGAAACTTCCTTGCTTAACACAACTAACATCTCTGCAACAGCATCTCGATCCACTAAACGTCCTAAGCCGGGATAAACTAAGGCAAGGACGGTCAGCAATCCTCTGATGATCGGCGAACTTATCAAGGGGCGTTGGTCGTTGAGAGGCTGTATTTGGATGTTTTGCTTGGTAAGGATTTCTGTGAGGGTATAACGGGCGATCGCATCTAAACCTGGTGCAATGATCGCCACTTCGTTTGGCTGTACTTGCTTCTCCTTAACAGCTTTAACAATCACCTCTGCTGTTTGCCGCAATAATTGGGCGCGGGAGGTGGTTTGAATGGATTGCACTGCTGCTGGTAAGCTTAAAGGCATGACCTGTTCTGTTATCAGCGAAAGCATCGGTATGGTGCTAGCTTCTCCAAGGCATGAAAAGGGACGCTGAGTCAAAACTTCTTGCCGACAACGTGCTGATAATCCTTCTAAATAATTGGGGTCAGATCCTAGTCCCAAACGCACCACACTATCGGGATTGTAGCTAAATGCCCCCACTGCATCGTTATTTAGAAGCAACTCAAACAGGTGGCGCGATAAGGCAGGATAATCTTGGACATCATCAGCCAGCACTGCTTGATAGCGTTTGCTAAGCTGTTGCTGATAAATTGGATCGCTTAAGAGGTATTGGCCGTAAACTTCGGTCATGATTCCATAGGTGAGAAATCCTCTTTCTAGACACCAGTTACGCCAATTGAGTAGCAAAGATGTTATGAGTTCAGGTTCTAGGTTTGTACTATTCTCTTGCTGAGCGATGGCGTTGAGCAAAACGTCATTAATTTTCTCACACGCTATGCCACTATAAGCCCCTAGTTGCAATAAATCCAAGATACGACGTACTGATCGATACTCTTGATCTCCCGCGCGACGCAAAATTCCCTCGTCCAATTGGGAACGCCAAAGTTTGGTTGCTAGTTCCTGTTCAGTTTCTGGACGCAGCCGTACTGGAAATTGCCCATTTAATTCCAATAACTGAATAAGCAAAGGCCAAAACAAACTCACTTCATCCTGAATAAAGCCCAAGGGTGTCTTGCAACGAACTGGATATTTTCCGGAAGTGGCTGTAACAATTTTATCCGCTAACTCCCGACGATTTTCATCATTGGCTGCCAAAACTAAGACTCCTGGTTCTATTTGATGAAGATACAAGGGTCTTGGTATATTCTCGCTATTTTTTTGCCCTTGGTTTTTCGTATAATATGACTCTTTGAAGCTAGTTTCACTCAACACCCAATTACAAAACTGCTTTACCAAGCGAGCAGTCTTACCACTGCGGCTAGGTCCTGTTACCCAAAGGGAATCCCAAATCATAAATCATCTCCTTGGAGATTTTTTCAGACATTTCGTACGTTAACTTAAGTTTAAGAGTCATAAAACTATGCTGGATGATTACCAACAATGATTATTTCTATTTTTCGCCAAAAAATATACCCTTTTCTAGTAGCCTCTTACAGATGGTACTTACGCACCTCAGAGCGTTCTCTAGACGAGGCTTACAAAGCGGCATTGCAGATTAAGGCAATAGAAGATAAAGATTTTAATAGTAGTAAAATAGACATTACATCAACTAAGTACAGCCGTAATGTCATGGACTATTTTGAGTCATACCTAAAAAAACAATTAAAAATTGTCCGAATGCGGCTAACAGAATTTAAGGCAAGCCGTTTTTTTCTGAGCGAATCTAATCAAAAAGCTGCAAATGAATTCGGTATACAGTTTCCACAGCCTTCTGTGATTTTACAAAAACTCACATTCATTGATGAAATCACAGCAAAATACACCAATTTGGACGAATTACATTCCCAAGTTCAAATTAATAAAGATAATAGTTTAATAAAAATACAACCCTCAAGTAATCAATTAAAACAACAGAACTTATCAACTCAGAGATTAGATAATAATATATCTCAAAATAAGGCAAATGCGACAGGGGTTCTACCGCGTTCGATTCTTAGTACTTTTACTCGTTTGCAAGTTGAGTTAGACCCCCAAGCAGAACAAGATGTCGTTAAAAACTTCCGTAATACACAAAGAAGAACAATAATATCTGTCAAATTCCTGCTTCTCCTTATTATAGTTCCTATTTTGACTCATCAATTGTCAAAATCTCTGATTGTTGGGCCGATTGTGGACCGTACTTTTCAAAAAAACTCTGCGAATGAAGCTGGTCTGTTCCTGAATTTTGAAATGGAAGAAGAAGCTCTCGAAAAGCTAGAAAAATTTGAAGAGAGAATAAAATTTGATAACTTGCTGCTCAATGCCGAACCATTATCTCTTGAGCAGATGGAAAATCAGATAAAAACAAAGGCTCATGAAATTTCTGAGGAATTTAGTGAGACTAGTTCTAATGCCCTGAAAAATGTTTTTGCTGATATATTGTCTGTTATTGCGTTTTCCTGCTTGTTGCTTGTTAGTAAAAAAGAAATAGCGGAACTCAAAGATTTCTTTGACCATATTGTCTACGGTCTTAGTGACAGTGCCAAGGCATTTATTATAATTTTGTTTACTGATATTTTTGTGGGTTTCCACTCTCCTCATGGTTGGGAAGTTATTTTAGAAGGTGTTTCGCGCCATTGGGGATTACCAGCAAATCACGGTTTTATATTCCTATTTATTGCTACATTTCCAGTGATTTTAGATACGATATTCAAATACTGGATATTCCGTTATTTGAATCGTGTATCGCCCTCTGCTGTTGCTACATATCATAATATGAACGAGTGAGATAGCAGTCCTAAAGGATTTGTGAAAAAACAAGATGTCCAACTTTGTAAGAATTGTCGGGCATCTGAATCTCAATTCTCTAAAAAGAAAATCATGGTGCTGGATGCCTGACAATTGACAGTTGATAACTGATAATTGAATGATCATCAGTGGTGAGGGGTAAGATGTAAGCAATTTTCATCACAGCCCAGGCTTGCCAATCGTTGCTTAAACATATGCCCTATGTCACGCAGTTTAGAAAAAATGATCAAAAAGACATTTGTCGCAATGGGGCAAAGTGCCGTATCTTTACGAGCGATAAGCCGCAGGCTTGACTCTAAGTCCTTCGGACACCCTGCGCGAACGCGTATCGCCATCAGTCTCCCTATAGCCCCTATAATTCTGTTATTATTTATGCAACCTTTGGGGCATTTAGCATTGAGTCCACCACAGTGTCGGGTGACAAAATGGCAACTACCAGTATCCTCTCAAGCTCCATTACAGGACAAAATTGTTCAACAGCAAACAGCCCCACCTCCATTAGTACCCATTGCGAAGTCACCGTTTCCTTGTTGCGAGGGCGATACTTCTTGTTTGGATAGTCAGTTATGGGGCGAAAACAGTCAATCACCAGATAAAAAAGCTTTGTTGACAGCTGTAGATCGCAGTTTGCAGTACCTTTCTTCTAGCGATGCGGCGGGGGTGTATCAACAGTATCCGGTGGTGGGAATGACACGCGATCGCGTTATCAAAAGTTTGCAAAGATTCCGAGAACTGGTATTAAAATCTAAATCTGCTGTAGAACTTAATGCAGCAATAGCAAAGGAATTTGTTTTTTACCAGTCAGTGGGGGGAGACAAAAAAGGCTCGGTGCTGTTTACAGCATACTATGAACCAGTTTATGCTGCTAGTCGTGTTCCTACTCCAGAGTTTCGCTATCCTGTTTATCGCATACCACCTGATATTAGCTCATGGCAAAAACCTCATCCCACACGCTTGGAACTAGAAGGTGCCGATGGGTTGCAAGCTTCAATTGGTAGATTGCGGGGGTTAGAGTTGTTTTGGTTTCGCGATCGCCTAGAACCGTATTTAGTGCAGATTCAAGGTTCAGCCAAACTTCGACTTCCTGATGGCACTCAAACAACAATAGGTTATGCTGGTAACACCGCTTACAACTACAAGAGTATCGGGCGAGAACTGGCGAACGATGGTAAGTTACCGCTTGAGGGTTTGACGATGCCGAAGATCCTCAACTATTTTCAGAAGTATCCACAAGAGTTAAATGTTTATATCCCTCGCGATCCCAGCTTTGTGTTTTTTCAAGAAAACCACGGTGCACCCGCACAAGGTTCTATCAAAGAACCACTAACCGCTGAACGCTCAATTGCAACAGATAAATCGCTTATGCCTCCTGGTGCTTTGGCGTTGATTCGCGCCCCCTTCCCTTTTGTTAATTCTGTTACTAAACAAATGGAGCATCGAATTGTCAGTCGGTATGTTCTTGATCAAGATACGGGAGGTGCAATTAAAGGTGCGGGGCGAGTAGATTATTTTTTAGGTTCAGGTAAGATAGCAGGCGATCGCGCTGGTGTGACTGTTAGTCATGGGCAGTTATATTATTTGTTGCTTAAATCTCATCAATAATAGTAATTATTAGTCAGACTTTATAAAAAACTAGATCTAAAATTACCTCAAACTTAGATCTGACAAAGTTTTTACAGCGCTTTTGAGGTACGTGAGGTACACCAATTTCAGGGATGGTTTTTAAACTTTGAATTTGAATCGGTTGCTGTACCTCATAAACATCGAATCTGCTGTAGATCGATTAGATATCTATCCTCAACATAATTCGATTTGAGGCCTTTTTTCCATATCAATATACAGCTTAATAAAAGCGTCAATCGTCAAAAATCAGAAGTAAAACAGGCTTTATATCTAGCTTTTAGACCTAGGTCTTGTACCTGACACTTGTTATAAACTACTGTATTTTTTGTCCAGCAAGAGTTTGAGATATAAGACGGACTTTATTTATTTAGCTGTGACTTTAATCATGGTTTTTTGATATTACTAAGTGTTGCTTTAATATCAATCCTTCTTTAGATATAAATTTTTATTTTTATTTTTAAAGAAGAGTTTATACATTTCATTTATAAAAATCAAAACACTTCATAAATTTTTATTAGTTGATTGAATTCTTTTATGAGATATTAGTGATATCACGCTTCTCACCTTGTTATTTTTATAACTTATAGGTGAGAAGTATTTATTAACTTTGTAAAAATTCAACATATGATGTTATATTGACTGAAATTTTGGGTAGAAATAACTTTTACTCTTGTTTGGAACTACAAAAATTTATCTGGCGTCTTACGTAGGTAGAGTGTTAGCCACTCTACCAAAAGTTGCTCATCTTA
This sequence comes from Brasilonema angustatum, assembly GCF_059505445.1. Taxonomy (NCBI): domain Bacteria; kingdom Bacillati; phylum Cyanobacteriota; class Cyanophyceae; order Nostocales; family Scytonemataceae; genus Brasilonema; species Brasilonema angustatum. The sequence continues at coordinate 45,073 of NZ_JCACKO010000151.1, forward strand.
GCCAGACAGTAGAGTGGTGCGAAAGCGAGTTTATATTTCTCATTGATTGTGCGTAAATCCGAAATACTATCTTTTCAGTTTGTATATAAGTATATTCATGACTCAGTGAGTCTAATATCTTATTTCTCCGCAATATATTGATAGGTTAATAATGGGGTTTGAAAGTGTTCAGGATATTAGTTGATGCTGATTTAATATTAGAGGCTTTGATGAATCGTAATAACTCTGTAGGAGATGTCAGTGAGTTATTAGATAGAGTACATCCGTGGGTTCAAATGTACATAACAGATATTGGTTGGCAAAAAATTCACACATATGCAAGTCGTTTGCAAAATACAAATATCGCTGAACTAGTGATTAATTGGCTGCAAGACAAAATCCAAGTCTGTACTATCGATCAAACTATTCTCCAACAAGCACGTTTTTCACCTCTTCAAGATTTTGAGTCTGCTGTAGAACTCGTTTGTGCCACTGATGAAAAACTGGATGCGATTGTTACCCATAACTATGATGATTTTGCCCAAGTACGAAATAAATTTTGGATTTGGTCTGTTGCAGAATTGTGGATGCGTGCAAATCTGGAAAGCCAAATAGGTACAACTAGATCTATTTTATAGTAATTTAAAATACCCTACCTACAAAAAGCCCACTACGGAGTCTACGGGAAGTCTTATGCCTATAGTAGACTCCCTTGACGCGCTTGTCGGACTCGTGTGAAGGGAGGAGATACGGGTATGTCTATCCTATGGTACACCAGCAACAGATCCAAAAAATACGAAAAAACTCGCTACTAGTCCGCAAGCCAAAGAGCGATAGTTATAAATAGCAGAACCTTTACAAGGCAGCCATTAAGCTATTGGGGCGAATAAGTGATTACGAGTTCGTGTGCTTGTTTATAGATTCAGTGAATGAATTCAAGGTTAGCTACACAATTGACGATAAGCCGGAGGCTGATAGCATGTCCGTATCGTATGATCTTAGCGTACGTTAACATCCATAGTGTAGTTTAAGGCACCATTACCACTATTTTGTTGGGCTACGTTAGTACCAGGACCGCTCAGTTCTACACTCACAGAAGATGATGGGGGATTGTATCGTGCTGATACTTCCACCTTGTGTTCACCAACTGATAAATAAGGTGACAAATTAACCTTAACGTTTTTATCGTTGTTAATTTGCTTGACAACTTTACCATTTACAGTAACTTCACCCGTCATTTGAGCATTTGATGTATTGATGCTCAAGATATGCGGTTGACTTAAATTCGCTGCACTTAGCTGAAGTGAGCTTTTTTGATATCCAAAGGAATCACCAAAGCTAGAGTGTTGGCTAGTGAATGTCGTGGATCTGTTCATATCCCTACTCCTGTGTGTTGGAACAACAACGGAAAAATCTTCGCTGCTTTCGTCGTAATCGTCATCGTCATAACTGTCTGTTGGAACAACAACGGAAGAATCATGACCATTTTCGTCACTGTTGTCTGTCTGAACAATAACAGAAGAAGTCCTCTGGCTGGTATGTCCGCTATTGCTGTCTGTCTGAACTACAACAGAGGAAGTTTTCTGGCTACTACGGACGAAATTTTGTGCAAAAGCTGTACTTACACTTAGAAGCACTAGACAGCTTGCAAGAATCACTAATTTACTCATGATGACATAACCAGATTGAAGTAACAGCAGGTACACAATTAGCCCATTCAATTGTTTAAATAATTGCGTCACCTGCTGATAGCTGGAGAATATGTTAGGCGGGAAGAAAAATTTCACTCGGTAGTGTAAACTTAACAGAAATTTCTGCGTTCACAAAAGTGATCCCTAGCAATGAAACCGAAGTTCCCGCCTGCTAGGGACTTCGGAAAATAGAGAGTTTTGAAATCAGTCGTTAGGACTATCTTACCTATTGGAAAAAGGTGCTCTTGGTGATTTTACGTGCACAGGAACGTTGACATCAACATTAATGTCTTTTACAGGGTCATAACCCCTGCGGTTACCACCTTCAAAATTTTGATTCACAGTGCGACGTTGTTCGCAACGACCATCATTGATACAAACTTGCTTTCCTGTGCTGACAGCAGTGCTACCGCTACAACCTGGAGAACTTTGACGATTAACTCTTGTAGATTGGCTTGCTTCTCTGGAAATCGCTATTTGTGTTCCAGCAGTGACACCAATACATCCTGCTGACGCAGAAGGGGTTAAGGAAGGAATAAAGAAGGGGGAAACAGCTGTTAGAGAGAACAAGCCCAGAGAAAGTAGTTTGGATTTCATGTATGTACCCTTGGTATTATTGACAAGTTGTTGTGGTTGTTGAACTGTAAGTACTATTTGCGCTGTTAGAGCCACTGCGTACAGTGTTTGTTCGGACTACTCGTCTGCCGTTACAGTAGCTTTGTGTTGTGCGAGGATATCTCAAACTCCGCAGACGCTGATCAAGACTGTATTGTCGAATGTTTCTTCTAGAATTGGGTACCCGACGAGAAGGATAGGTGGTTCTGTAAGTAGGTCTTCTGTCTCTAATTGTGATACCACCTTCTTCATCGATTGTTACCCTACTAGTACTACCTTCGACATCAATGTCATCTGCGATCGCAATTTTCGCAGGTAGTGCAATCAGCGCGGAGAGTACCACTAGTAATGAAATAGTTTGTCTGGCAGGCATGACTTAATTCCTCTGTTCCTAAAATACAACCGACTTTCATATAGTAAAACTAGGAAATCGGTAAAATATGTATCAACTCCTCACCTATAACACACCGCTGCACTGTCAACAGACACTCGCAATTTTCTGTAAACTGGTGAGTTATTTGGGGTTGCTTTGTCACATAGATCCAGCAACACCCAATGGCTAATTAGCAGGAACTGCTATATATTTCCGGAGTTGAACTCATCAGGAGTTTGGCAGATGCATGACCCAACACCAACAGCAGCTTGAGACGGCAAACTAAATACAGACTGGTACTTGAGGCTTAACGACGGTAAGGAATATAAGATCCTCTGTTTTGTCTATTTCGTTGCAGTTGCTCGCTTTTTTGAGAAGCATACTGGTCAACACTACTGTTATCGATCGCAGCACCATTTTGGTCGATGCGCTGCTTAGCATTTTGTCTTCCAGAACGGGGGTGACCAGTTTTTTGCTGAATGCTGTATTGGTCTGCTGCCTGATTCACTCGGCTATTTTCACCACCAACTGTAGAATTTTGATTAATCTCCTGCTTGGTCACAGCTTCGCCAGCGAAAGCTACAGTTGGTATTACCATCACAGCAGCGACCAAAAGACCCAGGGTCAAGGTTTTTTTCACCATTTTTAACTACGTCCTAAATTATGAATTGATTGTGAAACAGTGGCGTTGCTTAAGTAGTTAAAGAATTAACTGATACTAAAGAGTTTGCAACGCTTTTTGATGTCATCAGTATATTAGTAGCCACGGTAGACGCCACTGCGACCACGAACATTTTGACGCTGGTTGTTGTTGGTTTCGCTGTATTGGTCAGTGCTAGAACCATCGACAGCCGAACCATTTTGAATGGTGGTTTGACGAGCACCTTGGTCTTGAGGAGTTCTGCCGGAACGACCGTAGTTGCGATAGCCATAGTCAGAGCGATAGCCAGTGCGAGGGCTTCTTGCACTTTGCCCTTGATGGCTGTTGGTGATGGAGGTTTGAGTCACGCTACTACCGTTGACAGCAGCACCGTTTTGCTCTGTATACTGGTCAACGTTTTGTGATTGACCTGCGAATGCGGCGGTTGGAGCAATCATCAAACCTGCAGCCAGTAAACCGAAAGCAATAGATTTGTTCAACATAATTTTTTGACCTTGTTAGTTGTGTGTGTGTTGTGAAACTGAAAACTTATTTGTTGTGGTGAAAGCATGGCGTTGCAGTTTGAGCAA
>NZ_JCACKO010000151.1:49060-128272 GCF_059505445.1 Brasilonema angustatum
CTCTGTGATTGACCTGCGAATGCGGCGGTTGGAGCAATCATCAAACCTGCAGCCAATAAACCGAAAGCAATAGATTTGTTCAACATGATTTTTTGACCTTATTAGTTGTGTGTGGTGAAACTGAAAACTTATCTGTTGTGGTGAAAGTATGGCGTTGCATTTTGAGCAAATATTTGGCAACGCCGAAGCAGCAAATCAATGACTAGCGACTAACGAGCATTTTGGCGCTGAGTGTTGTTGGTGCGGCTGTTTTGGTCAGTGGTAGAACCATCAGTTGCTGCACCACTTTGCTTGGTCGTTTGGACACCATTTTGATCTTGGTTAACTTTGCCAGTACGACGGTAAGTGCTGCTACCGTAAGGATATCCGTGGCGGTTGATAACAGTAGTGCGAGGGCTTCTTGCATTTTGCACTTGGCGGCTGTTGGTTGTGGAGGTTTGAACTGTAGAACTACCGTTTACTGCTGCACCATTTTGCTCTGTATACTGGTCTGAACTCTGTGATTGACCTGCGAATGCGGCGGTTGGAGCAATCATCAAACCTGCAGCCAGTAAACCGAAAGCAATAGATTTGTTCAACATAATTTTTTAACCTTGTCAGTTGTGTGTGTTGTTTTCGTATTTGTTGTTTTTTGTGAGAGTGAACACCGTTGCCACCGTACGTAGGTATTTAGATGTATTTCTACCTTAAGGAGTTCCTTGTGGTGTTTGTTTCTCTGTTTGTTTTGCTATTGAGAGCTACATTGTCGAGTTACATCATTCCGCAATTATCCAAAAGATTTTTGAAAAATATTTTAAGCCGTTTATTTGCCCTCTGGTTCACCCTTCCCCCCCTAGAGATGACTAGAGATAGAAGTGAATTATATACTTTAATGTTTTAACCAAAGATTTTAAGTGCGTCAAGACCTGGACAAAAGTTTTTGGACAAAATTTTTTGGGCACAAGTTTTTTTTGGTGCTAGGATCTACGGCTAAGGTTAGATATATACGCGCTATAGCTGTGAAACAAAAGGCAAAACCACGGATAGCTTTTCTACGTGAAAAGGCAGGACTGACCCAGCTTGAGCTTTCACGCCTCGTGGGCGTGACTGAAAGCACTATTCAGAACTGGGAAAGCGGAAGGACGGGGACAGAACACATTGAGAGAATTATTAGATTTTGCAAAGCTCTGAATTGCCAAGTGGAAGATTTAGTTCAATACATAAGTGATTCACCAGAGGAGCCTGCTGCAAAACCTAGTTCACTAAGCGAGATACATCATTTATTAGGAACTGAGGAGGTTTCCCTCACTCCCAGCTTTGAATCTGAAGTTGTTCCAAAACGATAAGTTAGTCATTAGTCAAAAATCAAGCTCAAGGGTCATCAGTTATTATTTCTGTTACCCATCCCCAAAGGAGACCGCAAAGCCCCCACCCCCCTCACTTCCTGCCAGAGAGTGTCTACCGTTACAAATTGATAGCCTTGTTCCATAAGTTGAGGAATGAGGATTTCTGTCGTTGCGGTGACATCTTGTCCGCCGCACATACCGTCATGCAAAACAATTAGTGAACCATTACAGACCTGCTGGAGAATTCGCTGCACCACAGTGGCGATTCCTGGTCTTACCCAGTCCTCCGGTACAACGCTCCACATAACAGGTCGATAGTTCCATTGATTTAGTAATTTTAATGTTGTAGGTGTAAACAAACCATTGGGTGGACGGACATCGCGCACTTTATCGGGTGTCAGATCACAAGCATTGTAAATAGCAGCTTGGGTTTTTTCTAAGCTCTGTTGAAGTTCTGTTGGGGACAGCATGGGAAAATTTTGATGATCATAGCCATGCAATCCGATCCAATGTCCGCGATCGCACACCTGTTTGGCTATACCTGGCGATCGGTTAACGCAAGCGCCTAGCCAGAAGAAACTTGCCGTAACATTGTAACGCTCTAAAACTTTCAGCAGTTGTGGCGTGTATTGAGGATGTGGACCATCATCAAATGTCAGTGCGATAATTTTGGAATTTGCATCACCACACCAAAGACAGTTAGGAAACGTTGGTTTGAGGATGCGATAGAAAATCGGAAATAATGGAGCCAGTTGCATCTCGACCTACCTGCTGCTTTTGGTTTTATGTACTGTAATATAACGAAAGCGTAGTCATCTGTTCCGGATTTTTCCAACTTTTTTATCAGATGTTCTTTTGCTGTATAGCAGTCGCCAAAGCCGTTAGGACAAGTCGGCGGTAGACACCTTCAAAGCGCGTATATTGTGAATTTATTGTTGTCCTAAGCTTCCTGTCCGTTGCTATATGTCAAGAAAAAGGGAGTGTAAGGGGAGCCAGTGCCGGGGTGAGGCAGTCCGGTCTTGGGGGTTTCCAACGCCAGAACAAGCGTGAGGGAACCCTCCTATGGCACAAAGGCACAAAGTGCCACGCTACGCGCTTCAGTACTGGTTCCCCATGAGGAACTGCCGAAAGGGTTCCCCGACTTGAGGCCTCTGGCGTGGTAAGGGCATTGTCCTCCCCTATACCCCTACACCCGCGTGTTTTGGTCAAATCAATTGAAAAACGCTGTAACGATCACTGTTACTTGTTGCATAAATTATTTGAGATACTTATCGCACCAGTTCACCATCTCCCAAAGTGCATGAGCAACTCCTTCACGAGAGCGATAGCCGTGGTCTTCTAAAGGTAACACTACCAAGCGAACAGTTGCTCCCAGCCCCTTAAGCGCTTCATACAGTCGTTCCGTTTGTAGTGGATAAGTGCCAGGATTGGTATCTTTGTCCCCATGAATCAGTAAAAGTGGTGCTTTGATTTTAGCTGCATGAGTAAAAGGAGACATATGAATGTAAGTTTGTTGTGCCTCCCAGAAATTGCGTTGCTCTCCTTGAAAACCAAAAGGAGTGAGAGTTCGGTTATAAGCCCCACTCCTACCAATACCTATGCTAAATAAATCAGTGTGTATTAGCAAATTTACTGCTGTAAACGCACCGTAAGAATGTCCACCAATACCAATACGTTTGGGGTCGGCAATACCACGCTCTACCACATAGTCTACTGCTGCTTGTGCTCCCGCAATCAACTGCTCTACATAAGTATCATTTGGCTCTACATCGCCTTCGCCAATAATCGGTAAAGTCGGACCAGAAAGAACTGCATAGCCTTGAGTGAGAAGAAATAAAACAGAAGCACGGCTGGGACGGCTGAAAGTGTTTTCAGATTTCGTAATCTGTCCTGCAAATTCTTTATCTTTAAATTCTTCTGGATAAACCCAAAATAACATCGGCAGAGGACCATCACGCTTAGCATCATAACCAGGAGGCAGATACAGTTTTGCTGAGAGTTGCACACCATCAGCCCGTTGATATTTTACCAACTCACTGTAAACTCCAGCCAACTGAGGAGCAGGGTCTTGATAATGAGTTAGCGCGATAGGACTTTGGTTCTCGCGACGGTTTAAGAGAAAATAATTGGGTGGCTCAGTTTGAGATTGGCGACGAATAATCACAGTTTGTGCTTCATCATCCAGCACATAAGCGATTTCCTCTAGATATGGGTCTTGAGATTGCCATAGGCGTTGCTTCTGTCCTGTTTCTAAATCGAAGCAATCTAAAAACGGATACGCTCCATTGGGTGAAGCTCCTCGCCCATTAAGGTAAATGATATTGCCTTGTGGTGTAAAGCGCAGAACTTTATACCTGTAAGGTCCTATAGTCATTAAGGCTGACCCAGGATCAGTGTATTTATCTTCATAACTACGGTCAAAGAGTAATTGCGGCGGTGTTTCAGGCGCTTGGGGATATATGCGCCAGATTCGTTGTTTACGGGTATCGTACCATCGTTCCGAAACCAAAGCGACATCTTCTTTACCCCAAGCAAGGTTCGCAAAGCGGTACTCAGATTCCCAGAGTTGCTTTGGTGTATCTGTAAAAGGAGCATCCAATTCAAATAAAGCATCGCGTTTGGGAACGTCCTTTGTTGGATCACCTTCGTCTAAAGCTTCTAGCCAAGATAATGTCGCTTTTACATCGGTGCGCCAAGAGATTCCCCTACGTCCTGTGCGGACTTCATCAAATTTAGTTGTACGACGGACAAAAAGAGGGACGTCAGCAACCTCATAAACCCATTTTCCTATATCATCAATAACTTCAATTTTTTTGGGAAAATACGAGATTGGAACTTCGTTAGAAAACGGTCGGTGCAGCGTGGTGAGTAGGATAAATTTGCTATCAGGCGAAGGTATGGCTTCATGAATGAGACTGCTAGACACTAACAAAGTACGTTGACCATCTAGCATTACTTTCTCCAAGGTAGAGGTTAAGTAGTATTCAAGTAGTGCCTCATCGTGAGGATTTTGCAGTAGATTTGTGTAGGTGCGAGTTGGGCTTTTACCTTTGAGATTTTCTTGAATAAGCGGTCCTGGTGGAACGGCTGGTTCAGAGGGAGGTTTGGGGCGATGATCCAAAATGAACTTGCAAATAAGCGTCTCATCTGACAGCCAACGATAGGGTTCTCCATATGCAGCGTTGAGAACTGGCTGTGTTAACTGCTTGGGAATAAAATCTGCAACATCCACAAACCATAATTCCAGTCCTGTTGCTTGAGTCAGAGTAAAAGCAAGTTTTCGGCTATCAGGTGACCACTTTAGGTAACCAATCTGGGCGTTGTCAGGAAGCCCCACGGTTTTGCTCATCTCTAAGAAAGGGAACCTCCTAACTCTCATGGTTTGAAAAGGGTTAGGATGAGCAGGTGCGTTCGTTTTGGGATTGATCAAAAAACCTGCCAGAGGAACTTCCGTTTCTGCAAGCAAGGAAATGGGAACCAACAATGGTCTTTCCAACTCTACCATCCATTCTCTGTTGGGAGACAGCAGAATAGCGGGTGGCGATGGAGCATCCAGAATTTGGTTAATCGGTTCTGGAGGAGATTGCCAGAGTTGTTCAATAATCGGGTGATTTATAGAGAGATTGTCCATTTCGAGTCGGATGTTGGCAAGTTCATATTCCAAATTACCAACACCTGACTTAGAATACATCCAGAAAAGCTCACTTTGCTACTAGTGTGTTGAGACTTCTACATTGCTTCTTATAAGCAGATTAACTTTATTCAAATGTAAAATGTCCGCCACGAGGGAAACGTAGTGAGTAAGGAATCTAGATTCAATCAAAAGCAATTTTTGTAGGGTACGGACTCTATTTTTGATTTTTCAATGTTCACTTACTTTATTTGAAGTAATATTAGATACTTTTACTCCCAAACAGAGAACTATCTAGACTCAGCTATTTCTCACAAAAGTATAACCTCAGCCATAATTTCAACATCTTGTTTTTACAGATTTATGCGGAGTCTTTTAAAACTAAGTAGGAATAAACAGAACTACGAAGAGAGAAAGTACTGAAACTCTGAGCAATGAGTTATGACTTATCACTAATCACAACCCAAACGAGTTAACTTTATTTGTGTCGGCTTACTTATTCCTTAAGGTTTTTAAAGTTATTTCTTCTGAAAGATGACTAAAACTATTGCAGTGTTAAACTTAATATTAATCGCAACAAAAATGGAAGGTATTTAACAAATGAACATCATCGCGTGGGTGGTCTTAGGCCTTTTAGCCGGTGCAATTGCTAAAGCTATCTATCCTGGTTATCAAGGTGGTGGAATCCTTGCGACTATCGTGTTGGGAATAGTAGGTGCTTTCATCGGTGGAACTTTAGGAGTTTTCCTCACTACTGGAACTTTAGCCCTAGCAGCTCCTACCTTTAGCATCGCTGGTTTAGGTTTAGCTGTTCTTGGTGCACTAATTGCTATTTTCATTTGGTATTCGTTTGCTCGCAGAGCTGTTTAATGCAAGTTAACAATTTATTATTAGTGATTCGTAGTTCGGAATACAATTACGAATCATCCATTATTAAAGAAAGTAGATCTTTTTGCTATTAATTATAGAGAAGGCGTATTGTTGAAATAATCACAATGCCCGCTTTACTTAGAATCCAACTGACACCAGAAGAAGACTTAAGCCAAAGGTAGGAAAAAACGAAACGTGCTGCCCGATCCTAGCTGACTTTCTACTAAAATTTGACCCCCTTGCAGTTCGACTAAACGGCGGGAGATGGTTAAACCAATACCTGTTCCTCCAGAATGGCGATCGCGAGACTTGTCAGCTCGCCAGAAGCGTTCAAAGACATACGGCAAATCTTCTTTGGCAATTCCCATCCCTGTATCAATGACTGCAATCCATAGTTTAGAGGCTTCAGCCCAAGTACGGAGGGTAATTGAACCTTTAGTGGTATGACGCACTGCATTACCAAGTAGATTGACCAGCACCTGTTCTGTACGGTCAATATCAGCCAACACCAAAGGGAGTTTCGATGAACACTCTAAGTTCAGAACAGGTCCATCATCTAGCAGTTGGTCAGCAAATTTCTCTACTAAAGACTCTAATAAAGGACGTAGATTGACTGATTGTACCTTTATCGGAAGATAACCCGCTTCTGCCTTAGAGAGTTCTTGCAAATCGTTGACCAACCGCTCTAAACGCTTTGTTTCTTTTGCGAGTCGTAAATAAATTTCTGCACAGGGTTCAATACTTCCATCAGCAAGTTCTTCTAAGTAACCGCGTACGACTGTCAATGGCGTTCGTAGTTCATGGGTCATATCTCCAATTAGTTCCCGCCGTCGCGCTTCTATCCCTTCTATACTTATTGCCATACGGTTGAAACTAGCACCAAGTCGATTCAATTCTGGAATATCTGATAAAGGTAGTCTTGCATCAAATTCACCAGTTGCAAACTTTTGGGTGATTTGTTCCATCTGTGTCAACCGCTGCATGATCAATCTAGACACCCAGTAACTCAGTCCTCCAGCCGCCGTAGCACCAGCTAACACCGACCATACAGTGCTTCGTCTCCAAGCAAATTCAAAGCTGTTAACTAACTCAGTACGAACATCAAATAAGTCATATCCTCTTTTTTCCAATCGTTCCAAATGCAGAACGAAAAAGCGAGGGGAAGAGACTTTGCTGATAATGACGAAGCTAGCGACTCCTACTATCATCACCAGTAAGTGGGAGATAAATAGGCGTGATGCCAAAGGTAATGACTTTGCCCAACGCCACCCCGTTTTTCTCATAAAATAACAGAAGAATCTTCAAACTTATAGCCAACTCCAACAACAGTTTTCACAAAAGTTGGATTAGTAGGGTCTGGCTCAATTTTTTTTCGCAACCGAGCTATGTGAGTATCCACCACGCGCTCATCACCAAAAAAGTTATCTCCCCAAAGTTTGTCAATAAGTTGGGTGCGATCCCAAACTCGACCAGGATTGCTAATAAAGGTGCTTAACAAATTGAATTCTAAGGTAGTTAAATCTAGCACTTCTGGTTCCTGAGAATTGATTTGGCGACTTATCGTCCGCTGCTCTACATCCACAATAAAGTGTTTAGTACGGTACACCTGATTTTGTGACCCGTAGCGGAGGCTACGCCGCAATAGCGCTCGTACTCTAGCAATCAACTCTCTGGGGCTAAAGGGTTTGACCATGTAATCGTCAGCGCCTGTAGATAAGCCAATAACGCGATCAATTTCCTCACCTTTAGCTGTAAGCATCAAAATATACGGGTCTTTTGCACCAGGTTTGTGCCGAATTCTTGCACAGACTTCCAAACCATCTAAACCAGGAATCATTAAATCTAAAATAATTAAATCTGGTGATTGCTCCTGAAACATTCGTAAGGCGTTCAAACCGTCGCTGCTAACGCGACAGGAAAAACCTTCTTTTTCCAGAGACATTTGGATTAACTGGGCAATTTCGGGTTCATCTTCAACGATGAGAATGTCCATACTAAATTATCGGCAAGCAGAATGCACAAGGTCATTTATTAGGTTGCTATTGTAACTGATATTTATCTATCAAGATCAGGGTTGATAGACAAAATATAGTCAAACATTTTACAATTTATTGTTATATTTCTTTTATTGGTAGCCAAGTTTATAGTAATATCATTTGACTTTAAGGTTGATATATATCGGTAAGTAGTTCTTCCTCTGATGAGACAGAGAGACAGAGGAAATGAATTTTATCGAAATGTTGGTGAAATAATATAAGCCGTCCTTAAAAACTTTGTCTTTTACAAACTAGAATTCGACAGAGGTCGGTAGTTGTAGCAGGAATGGGAATCTTTTTGAATGTATTGTTTGATTGTCTCTATGTCAACGAAATAATCAGTAACATCAATCAAACTATCGCTCGTCATTGAGCGTATGCTGACAACTTCAACTCGAACTCCTTGATAGGAAAGAGCGTTAACTGCATAAGCTAAATCTCCATCACCACTGACTAAGACTGCAGTGTCGTAGTAAGGAGCTAAATTCATCATATCTACAGCAATTTCTACATCTAAATTGGCTTTTTTTGATCCATCTGGAAATTGTACTAAATCTTTGCTAACAACACGATAGCCATTCCGACGCATCCACAGCAAAAAACCCTGCTGCTTTTCATTTGTACGATCTACTCCAGTGTAAAAGAAAGCACGTAAAAGTTTTGCCTTTTCAGTTAAACAACAAAGAAGTTTAGCATAGTCAATTTCAATACCGAGTTGTAAACCTGCATGAAATAAATTCGCTCCATCAATGAAAATGGCTACTCGACCCCGATTTAAATTACCGAAAATGGATTGATCAATCTTAGTCACGGACATTTTTCTATCTTTATCTTGGTCAGTAATCTCTCTGTGGCATTCTTCTTGCCAATGTAATTGATCTTTGACTAATTTATATTGATTTTTTTCTTTGTTAAAACCAGCAAGATTCATTAATACCTCTGAATTTCAAAATTTGCAAGTCTTTTTGGGAAAATTGACAATAGATAACTTCTAGTAGGTTATCACCTTGACAAAAAATCGTCTAATGTCAATAATGTTAAATATACTCAACTGCTCCTAATTTTCAAAAATATAAAGCTCAAAAAATCTTTTGGCTTTATACTTTCAACTCTTGACTTAAACATATGCAGGTGCTCAACTAAAAGCAGCATGTTTATTAATTAGCATAATCTGAGTGATCTATCAACATTAACTTTATTGTAACTAGGCGTGTGACTCGTCTATATATAACATCATATTGTATTGATAAATTTTCTGATGAAAATTCAAAAAATTACCAAAAATATAAAGACTGCTTTTTATAGGGATGGATACCACGCTATTTCTTGATAAAAATAAAAATAGTGCAAGAAAGCACATAAGCCTCTGCGTTCCCCAGAACAGTGCCAGGGTGAGGTAGCGCGTTTGTGGTGAATCCAGGGCTATGTAGGCGCGTTTCCCACGTCCAGGCGAGTGGTGAATCCAGTTATGTACCGAGGTTTCCCACACCCCTTAATTGGTACTCGTTCTTCAAGCGTGTGCTCCCTTGCATACCGGTTGGGTGAGATTAGCAGTGCCATCAGAGGCAGGCATAACATTGATTCTGGATATTATAATCTGGAGTGCCAGAAGTTGGTTTTTTCTTAGAAAAGATTTAAACTTAACAGCGGGCTTTTTATATTCTGACAATTGCTAACTGGACATAAATAAACACCACTATGTATACAACTAAAGTTCTCAAAAAAAATTTATCTTTAAAGCAGACAGAATTACTATACAGAATACTATATGGTAGCTGTTTTGCATAATTCCCATACCAATACCTTCTCTCGTGATTCTATAAGCTGCATTCCAATTTTTTCTAGCACCCGCTTTGAGGCTATATTATCTGGATCACATCCAGCAGTCACTTTTTGCACATTTGGTTGACAAAATGCCCACTCTATTGTGGCTTTTGCCGCTTCAGACGCATATCCCTGCTGTCGATACGATGGAACTATAAAATAGCCAATTTCTAATGAACCTGTGGGTGAACCTGTGCTATCTGGGATAATTTTGACCATAGTATGACCAATCAGCGTATTTTCTGCTTTCTGAATGATTAAACTTCCCCACCCCCATTCACCTTGTAACGGATCTTTGCAAAAGATCTCTGGAATACCTGGTAAATTTTGAAGAAACTCTTCTTCACACCAGTTTGGCAAAACTGTAACCGCCAGAACTTTTTCTAATTCAGCATTTCCAATGATTGCTGCTTTTACTATTTCCAGCTTAAAGGGTACTAAATACAATTGTGTGGTAACTATATTTTCCATATTATGTGCTTTAAGAGCTTGAACTATTTACAATAGACTTCTTGCAGAAGTTGGAAACGCTTAACAGGGAACGCTTAACAGGGAACATAGCCTCATAAAATCTCACTTTTGCAAGAGGTCTAATCTACTGCATCGTTACTTGAGCATTTTTTGACTGTATAAATATCATAAAAAGGATAGGATTATAAAAAGTGTGGGTAGCCGCTAAACTCTTACCCATTTCAATACTTTTGGGTCTTTGTTATAGCGGTAAGTTAAACCATCTTTAGTAGTGATGAATTTACCTAAACTTGCCTTGCCTCTAATGGTATTAATGGAAGAGTCTGTTAATGTCTGCATTTCTTTATGAGAAAGCCCTTTGATTTTATCTATCTCAGCCAAGATTTGTACTTGTTTTTGAGATTGATGTTTGGGTGAAACATCGATTGTTATTTGAGCTTCTTCGGGGGAATTAATGACAATTGCTTTTTGCTGTCGATAATTCTCTACGGAAATAAGTTGCCAACTAGAGTCTTGTAAAAGTTCCAGAACCCATTGATGATAATTAAACAAACTTTCCCGATGTCCAACACTGATAAAAGTTGTTTTAGTTGCTTGTAACTGTTGATATAAATTACTTTCATTTTTCAAATCCAAAGCACTCGTTGCTTCATCTAATATCGTGAAGCTAGGACGACTAATTAATAGTCGCGCGAAAGCAAGACGTTGTTGTTCTCCTAACGACAATACATTCTCCCAAGGAACTTCTGTATCAAAACCATTAACGCGAGTCAGCAAGTGTTGGAGGTTGACTTGTTGCAAAATATTTTCTAGTTCGCGATCGCTCATTTGCCGATTTGCATGAGGATAGAGTAACTGTTCGCGCAATGTTCCTAAAATTATATAAGGACGTTGGGGCAAAAACAACATTTCTTCTAGGGGAGGTCGCACCAGACGACCAGTTCCTGCATTCCATAAACCAGCGATCGCCCTTAACAGAGAACTTTTACCTCGACCACTCGGACCAACTATCAATAACCCTTCTCCTGGTTGAACAGACAGTGACAAGTCTTCGACGATCACCTGCTCATAGTTTGGTGTTTGTAAGGTGATATTCTCGAAAGCCAAATGCTTATCTTCTATTGCTTTAATAGTACTTACATTCTCTGGTTGTTTGGTAACAGCTTCTAACGCATCCGAAAACTCAGCTAAACGCTCAACATAACTAGAAAATCGTCCGGAAGTCCCAAATTCAGCTATTAATTCTCCCAAAGCATTAGAAAATAGAAAGCACGCTAAACTAACTTGATTAATTTCTCCATAATCAATTTTATCTTGAAGAAATAAAGGTGTGAGTATGAACATCGAAAATACAGTTACAGCAGACTGATATCCTCTGTTAAAAACATCCTGACCTCTCTCCCAATTTAGCCTACGTTCAGCGCTTTTCAGAACATTATTAAATCTGCGTTGAATAATATTTAATTCTTCGTTTTCTCCCTGAAAAAAAGCTATCGATTCAGCGTGATTCCGAACATGAGTCAGGCAATAAGCGAAGTCAGCTTTAAATTCAAGTTCTTCTTGATTAATTTGATTCAGTTTTTTATTTAAGTAAACAGCAATCAAATTACCTATAATCGTATATATAACCAGATATATTGCGATTTCTGAGGAAATTGTCCAGAGGATTATTAAAAAACTTATCATTTCCAGCGTTTTTTCTAGGAAAGTAGCTGAAAATCTCAAAACACTGCTGGTAATCGGTTCAATTTCTTGAGATATGCGTTGATCTGGATTACCAATATCGGATTGAAAATTTATTTTATAATATGCTTGACGACTTAAATATTTTTCTAAAATGTGATTATTTAGCCATTTGTACCAATCAATAGCTATTTTTTTTCTGATATATTTAGAAAACGCTACCAAGAGCGTTATCACGACAATAAAAAGGGTGGAAACCCATAACGTACTTGTGTACTTAGAAAGATTTCTCTCTTCAATAATGATATCGAGTACATAGCGATTCCAGAAGCTACTTGAAGCATTTACCCCTATAAGTGCAACTATTAATAATATTAGGACAATCAGCATTCCCCATGAGCGAATTACGTCTGAGAAAGCTCTTGATCCTACCTCTGTTGGATACCAGTAAGGTTGAGCAACTACTTTGACATCCTCCCAAAATTGAGTCAAAGTCGAAAAAGGATTCGTTATGGTTTTATCACGAACAACTTGAGTTGGCATATTCTAAAAATATAGTTATTCTTATTTGAGTGAAATGTAGTAGCAAAAGAAAGCATCCCAAATGTTTAAATTTATGGTGTTTCGTAGTGCAGGCTTCTAGCCTACTTTGGTT
Organism: Brasilonema angustatum; assembly: GCF_059505445.1. Taxonomy (NCBI): domain Bacteria; kingdom Bacillati; phylum Cyanobacteriota; class Cyanophyceae; order Nostocales; family Scytonemataceae; genus Brasilonema; species Brasilonema angustatum. The sequence continues at coordinate 61,556 of NZ_JCACKO010000151.1, forward strand.
AAAATTTGTGAGCATCTTGCTTGCACTACTTGTTTTCTTTGATCCATTGGAATAATCACGTAGTCAAATTGGTATTTGAATAATGGTCTTTGAGGGTGAAATCGGATTCACTGGCCATTTTCTCATGTTACTGCAATGCTGTCTCTACTTGTCGCTTTTCTTCGCTTCGCCTGACGCTCGTTACTCGCTAATACACTCGTAGTTTGGTTGGTAAATTCTCATTTGATAGAATCAGCCTTCTGAGTTTCGCACCGGGAACTAGTCTAGTTCCCGGTGCAAAACTAAATTTCCAAAAAATAAGGGTACGAATTTAAGATGTTTCCAGGAACCAAAACCTTGGTTTTTATGCTTGATAGAATCAGCCTTCTGAGTTTCGCACCGGGAACTAGTCTAAACTCCAAAATTAATACTCATTTACAAAAAAACTGACTCTATGATTTAAAACCACGAGCCACTTGAAGAGGTAAATTTTTCGCTTTATTCATGTTTTTCCATACCAGTTTTCAATCAACTCTGTTGTTGGGTTTTTTTGTTTGCTACACCTCAAGGTGCGTCTCTTACTTCCTTGCGATAAAGACGTTCGCTTAAAATTCAAGACAATCGCTATAAATTAAAATGGGATGATTTATTTTTTGGTAGTGAGTAGAATTTCTGCGATCGCACCAGAAATCGGGAAGTGTGGTGAAAACATCTCCAGCCAGAAAAACTCCCCAACTGGGTTAACCTCAAGGAATACATGCCGACCATCGGGTGTAACGATAATATCAATTGCCCCATAGTTTAAGCCAAAATAAGCCATCAGTTTGAGAAGCTTTTTCTCAACATCTTCGGGTAAATCGTAGGGTTTCCAAGCGTTACTCAATGCCCTCCCTTCTTTGCGCCAATCAAAAGTAGATCCCTCCAACTTTTGGGAGTTTACTGCGGCTGTAAATACACGGTGTCCCACAATAGTTGTCCGCAATTCCAGCGCCTTTGGCAGGTTTTCTTGAAACGTCATTGGACAGAAACGCAGTCCTTCCAGATTATCCAGATCATCATCTGTAATTGGATTGGTGAAAACAACCATTTCTTCTCCTTTATCACCATAGATGGCAAAGGAAGAAAGCATTTTTGTAATAATACCTTGCTCCTTACATTCTTGGGCAAATTGCTTCACTGCTTCTGGATTGTTTGTAGTCAGGGTACGCGGAGTCAAAAGACCAACCTCTCGTGCGACTTGCAGCTGTAGTTGCTTATTATTGGTTAGATCGACATTTGACATTTTGTCAAAGTGGAATCCTTTGAGGCTGGCAATCATCCCCCTAACAGTGCGGCGAGTTTCCTCAATTGAAGCGTCTCTAAATTGCTTGTCCATCGTGTCGGGAATTTTTTGCCCGTAGCGCATCCTTCGATACCAAACTGAGGACACCTCACTCAAATCGAGCTTCTGTTCACCATCAGTAATAATGATCCGTTCAGAATCACCATGGTAAATATCTAGTTGTACTTCAGTGGGAAATCTGTCTGTGTCAAAACGAAATGCTTTTTCTCCTTTAGCCTCAATTGCTTTGATTACCGGAGGAATACTCTCGTTGTCTTTACTAAAAGTGATTATTAAAACTGTCATTTTATTTTAGATTTTATATTGATACCACGTAGTAAATCTGAACCAATTTTTGTAGGGTGGGCACTCTTAACTTAGCACTCAGCACTTTCAAGACAAAGATTCAGTTCAGCCTTTAGCCTTCATCCTTTTTTTGAAGTAGGGCATCTGCGATCGCACCAGAAATCGGCAAGTCTAAATCTCGTTCCAGCATTCCCCACTCTCCTACGGGGTTAACTTCCAAAAATACATATTCTCCTGATGGTGTGACAATAAAATCTAACGCCCCAAACAAAAGCCCAAATTTACCCATAAAAACTTTGAGACGACGCACCACTTCATCAGGAAGCTCATAGTGTTGCCATGCACCAACCTCAACACCAGGTTTACGCCAATCAACTTTGGATGCTGTATAAACATTTGCATCTAGCGCCCCCACAAATACATTTCCATTCACATACACCACCCGCAATTCCGACTGCTTAGGAATTTGCTCTTGAAAAACCATTGGGCAATAGCGCAGTGACTCAGCATCAAGCAAGTCTTCTTCTTTAACAGTGCTGGTGTAAAGAAAGAAAGAGGTGGCTTCCATACTGTGGGAGAGAGCAGTTAATAGCTTGCTCACCATTTTTCCGTTGACTTGTTGGAAAAACTCCCGTGCTGACTCAGCTTTATTGGTGACAAGAGTTTGGGGGATGACAAAACCTACCTCAGACGCAACCCGCAGTTGGCGTAGCTTATTGTGTGCAACATTTATCCGCTCTAAATCATCTACCCAACGGGCTTCTTTAAGACTGTCCCAAAAACCATCCAAAGTTGCCTGTGATTCTCTAATACAGGCATCTCGGAACTGTGGAGCCAATTCTTTACTCAGTTCTGGCTCCCAAATGCGTCGCATCCAAACAGCTTGCACCTGCTCTGTACTGATAAAGTGAGTGCCATACTCCAAGGTGTGATAAGTTTTGGATTTGTTAAAGTGCGCTGTTAATTGGACTTCTAGCGGAAACTTATCGGTGTCAAGACGGAATGGTTCTGCCCCTTTTTTTGACAAAGCTTCTGCCACTCTATCTATTGTGAAGAAATCACCACTGTGAGTAATTAATAAAACAACATCACGCGACAAGTGCATAAAAACATTTTCTTTGAAAGTTTTTAGGAGGTAGATGTTAGGTATTACTGATATCTTGCACCATTCTCAATAACCGTAGGGTGGGCACTGTCCACAACGTAAAAATAAGGTTTTGAGCGAACTCTAGGCAGTGCCCACCTTACAAAAATTGCAATAACGCAACTGGTGCAAGATGTGAGCGCCCGACTAGCCGCGTTTTTTCGCCGCTAGCAACAAATAAAACTTGTACATTTTTCAAAGGAGGGCTAAAAGCTTTGCTATATAAGGCTTATAAAATGTGCAAGTTAGGAGTTAAAACGGACTGGAATTTATATTCAGTAAGCTTTAGCTTACTTGACCTTTGAGCCAAGAAATTTATTTATTGGCGGATCCAAAAGCAGGTGCAAGATCTCAGTTAAGCTATTAGCCTCAGAATGAATTCTGAGGCGGTTGTTGAAAACAGTGCAAGATCTGATTTAGTCAGAGACTTAACGCACCGTGACATTTCACCGCTCCTTGGAAAATACTTCTTGCCAAAGCTGTACTTTATTACTAAAGCATGACCGTTACCATTTAATAGTACCCTTAAAATGGTAACGATCACGCTTTAAGAAGTAGTTTTTAGTTATTGAATAACTGCAACTGCCTTGATTTGAGTAGAAGAACACGCTTATTTAGCGATCTTCCCAATCGGAAGGATACTTCAAAGTGAAGGGGGGAGGAGGAGGAGGAGGAGTATCTGACTTATCCTTATCTGACTGTTGAGATACTTGCTCTTCCAAAAAGCGAGCGAAGAATGGCACCTCTTTCACATCTGATGCTTTAACTGCGTTTGTAGACATGGAATTATTTCTGGATATTGGTTGATAGTAATCAGTACTTTTCAGTTATTTGATAACTGCTACTCGCTTAATTTTAGATCAAGCTCACACTAATTTAGCGGTCTTCCACATCGGAAGGAAACTTGAGAGTACTGGGATATGGAGCAGTATTTGGTTGTTCAGCAACTTGCTCTTCCAAGAAGCGGGCGAAGAATGGTACTGCTTTTACATCCGATGTTTTTACTGTGTTTGTAGACATGGTATTTCCTCGTGAGAATTTTTTTACCTAAATTATCTTATACTAGTTACCAATATCAATGCAACAACAGTTAAGAAATAACTATATAGCAATCCTCAATGATTTTTGAACACACATGAACCAGGTTCCTTTTATAAAGAGAGTTTGGTGGAATTGAAAACTTTTACACATCAAATGGGATGGCTATAAGAAATTGAACATAAGATAATTAGGACAGTTAAGACAGTTAAGACACTTAAGACGGTTGACAAAAAAGTAATCATGTATTAGAAAGATGAAAAAATGTTGGCTAAAAAAGCTTGATTTGGAAGCATCCCAATTCATGCAAAAAAGGCGAGAGACAATTACTCTTTTACGGGCGATAGTTCAGCAGACTGAACAACCTGTAATTGGTAGCTCTCAAAAGGAACTTTTTGCTGGTCATTCTCCGCTTGAGCTGAACTCACCGACTGATAGGTAACCAGTTCATAGTGAAGCCGATTACTTTGTCGCTCATATTGTGTATTGAGCAATCTATTTTTGACTCTGAATTGACTGTAGAGTCTGTCCCCAAACCACCACGCATCAATGAGAGTTCCATCTTTCTCATCAATCACAAAGTGACCAGCGCCTTGATCCTTAACAACCAACTCATAATTACGTACTAGCTTTTTCGCTCCCGTTCCATAAGTGATTTGCCAACTGTAGCGTGTGGGGTTATTAGAGATTGGCTGAATTCGGAGTGTCATTGGTACACTTTGAGACCGCCCTTGTACAGGGCGATTAGACATTGTGCCGCTCCATGTGCCTTGCCAGTTCTGAGGAAAGGAATGACTGGATGATGCAGCACTTTGCACAATTCCGGGGTTTGTGAGTATCAAAAGAGATATCAGCAGGACAACGAGGAGGTTTCGCTTCAAGATTGAAAGAAACTGTTTCATATTACTGTTTATTCGTGGTTAAATTGTGTCGTTAAATGTAGAAATATTGCATATCAAGATGTTTTTTGTAAAAAAGAAAGATAACAATGCCAGACCAAAAAATGGTTTGCACTTGCTTGCGATCGCAGTAATGTATTCATGCTAGAAAATAAAACAATCCTCATCACAGGAGCCACAAAAGGCATTGGCAAAGCGCTGGTGTCGAGGCTTGAAACACAAAAGACAGTTCGCTTTGCTTTAGTTGCTCGCTCTAGTGAACTTTTAGGTGAACTCAAAGCGCACCTACAAAACCAGGGACATGAATGTGAAGTATTTGCCGGGGACGTTGCGGCAGAACCTTTTGTTCTCTCCACGGTTCAACATTGCGTTGAACGTTTCGGTTCAATCGATATTCTGGTGAACAATGCAGGCATAGGAAAATTTGGGGAAGTTGAACAGTATTCTCTTGGTGAATGGCAGCAACTTTTTGATACTAACGTCACGGGTACTTTTCTATTTTCCCGTGAGGTTGTACCGCATATGAAACGACAAGGACACGGGCATATTGTCATAGTTGCATCCGATGTATCAAAACGGGTTTTTGACGGAGGAACTGCTTACTGTGCGACAAAATTCGCTCAAGATGCTTTCTCAATGGCTTTACGCAAGGAGGTTCGACGATTTGGCATTAAAGTAAGCACTATTTTTCCAGGTTTGGTTGACACATCATTCCATGCGCAACCTCAGGGAGATCCGGCACATCAAGGATGGCTGAGTGCATATGATGTTGCAGATGCCATTTGCTATGTGCTCAATGCACCGTCACATGTAGTCGTTGATGAATTGATGCTTCATCCACTCATACAGGAGTATTAGGTTGTGGTTGAAAACACCCTTTTTTTACTTTTTCACTAAAATATACGCTGTAGCATATTCAGGCAGTTGCCTAGTATGCTGCCCAAAATCTTGTCTACCTTGAAAAATACCTGCCAAAAAATCGAGTTGATGGAGATTAGGTAAAAATGCTCCACCTGTATCTGCAAGGACTCCTAGTTGTAGTTGTTTACGTCCACCTTTAGGATACTCAAGAACAATCACTCTACCTAAACCAATATTTAAGACATCTCCAGCAAAAGTCACTCCTGGTTTGATGGATATTTTTGCATCTATCTTATATCCATAACCTTTGATGTCATCCACTTGTCTAAAATACCAATAGCGCTTTTGTGATGTAGCTGCGACTCCTCGAAGATAAGGCATCTCATTACTTCTATCGACATTAAAAAGCGCTTTAGAACCATCCGTAAAATTAAGAAGTATTGTTCCCTCCATCAGCGCTTCTTCAAAACCTTCTCGGGTTAAGTAAGCAAGAGGTTCCACTTTTCCATATTCTTTACCACCTTGTTCATAAATACCTGATAATACATCCTGCTTTGTATATTTTGTATAGAACTTTTCAGACGTTGAGTTATCTTTTAAGCTATAAATTGGTATGTTATATTTAGAAGTTTTTTTATGAGAAGCTGGATGAGTAAAAACAGCATATTTTGTAATCCGCAATTGTTTTTTACTAGAATTTGGAGAGTGATAAGCAGACCACTTAATAACACGAAAATTAGTGTTAATAAAACTAGGATCTTGTAAACGAGTTGCTCGATTATTAGCAATATCTTCTTGTAAAACACTAATCATGAAGTCTAAGGTTTTGAGAATGTCTTCTACAGTCACTCCTTGAGTGGCAAGCGCTCCTGTGCGTAAAACATTTTGGTCTTCGGAAGCGTAATCTTGATAATACTTTCTAGTGTTAACGAGAACTGTTAGTAAGTCTGATTGATTGAAATTAACTTTCGTCGTCGGCAACTTTCCAGAAGTGAAAACCTGATTTCCGTGAACACTAAATTTATATTTTTTTAACTCGTCTATAACTTGATAATATGTTGATGTTGCTGCTGACTTTTGCTCAGAGGGACGAGTGTTTTGTTTGTCTAAATTCTCATATGAGGTTTGTTGAACCAAAAGAGTCTTTTTTTGACTTGAGGCTAAGGAATTCTGCTGTTGAAGTGGGACAGAATTTTCCGGTTGTTTAGTTTTTGACTGAGCAGACAGATTACTATTGGCTAAACCGATAAATAATGAGGTAGCAAAAGTGACTGTGAGTCCGAGTTTTTGATGAAATGGAATACTCATAAATTCGAGAATTAATGCCACTGGTCAATAATACACGACTGACGCAAACAAAGGAAAAGTCAGGAAAAAGGGGTGTAAGGGTATAGGGGTGTAGGGGTATAGGGGTGTAGGGGTGTAGAAGAAATGCGGCGTTTCGTTGGTGATGACTTGCAATCGAGTCTTGATGAATAAACTTTATGGATCAACTAAAAATTAGACAAAAAATTGATAATATTCTCCCAATTCTAGTCTCTATAAGGCTTTTGAGCTTCGCGACCTTCACTTAATTATCAAATGAGGTAATTCTCCAAAAACTCCTTATATGTAAAGATTTTAACGTTTTATGCTCAAAATTAGTCTAAAATCTCGATCAATAATTACATCTGGATAAGGTTTTGGGAACATTTCCAACTGCATAAGTTAATCTCACTGGTATTTATATAATCATTAGGCAGTTTAGTGCCTAGATTCACTACAGCCCTTTCCCCCAGCCCGCGAGCTAAGGGGGTTTTTTTATTTTGCCATAAAGAAAACAGATGCGGTGCTGATAAAATCAGAACGTCTGAGTTGACCTCCTAAAAAAGGGGGTGAATGGGTGCTTTGCCCCATCGCATCCCCAATACTTAATTTTGATGTTTCGTAACCCAGCTTCTCACCACAACTCTGATATCGCTTGATAACGACCCAGAGCTAATAAAGGAAAATATTGTTGATAGAGGTGATACTTCAGATAAAAATGACAAGGAAACCCCGTCCCTGTGAAATCTGCCTCGTACCAAGTCCCATCAGATTGCTGAGTTTCCAACAGGTAGCTAATTCCTCGCTCAATGGCAAGCTTAGCAAACTTGCTAGTTGCTTGACCTGCTGCTATTAAACCTAATATTGCCCAAGCTGTTTGAGAAGCAGTACTAGGACCTTGTCCTTTAAGGGCTGGATCATTGTAGCTGCGACAAGTTTCGCCCCAGCCACCATCTGAGTTTTGACACCCAACTAACCAAGCAGCACCCCGTTCTATACTGACTTGCGTCTTTTCTGGCGCAATTAACGACAAAGCTGAAAGTACTCCACTGGTTCCATAGATGTAATTTACTCCCCAGCGACCAAACCAGCAACCTTCAGTTTCTTGCTCGCGTATGAGATAGCTAATTGCCCGTTCTTGGTTACGTGTATCTATTGACAAATTGCCACTGCCTAACATTTCTAAAACTCTAGCGGTGACATCAGCGGTGTTTGGGTCAATCATGGCTTTGAGGTCAGCATAGGGAAGCAGGTTGAGCCACTCCTGATTATTGTCCAAATCAAATGCTGCCCAACCTCCGGGCTGACACTGCATAGATGCAGTCCAGTTGACAGCACGGGCGATCGCCGCTTGCTTTAATTTTTCATTCGGCAGTTTCACCTCATTGAGAGCCATGACAACAACAGCAGTGTCGTCTACATCCGGATAAAAGCGGTTGTCAAACTCAAACGCCCAAGCCCCCGGTTTTCCTTTTTTATTTTTCATCGCCCAATCACCGTAGTCCAGAATCTGCTTGCTCAACAACCATTCTCCAGCCCGAACCACAGCTGGATGATCTGGTGCCAAACCTGACTCTACCAAAGCTCGCATTGCCCACCCAGTATCCCATACAGGGGAAATACAAGGCTGCACTGTGTAGGTATCAGCAGTTTCTATGGCAAAGTTGTCAACTGCTCGTAGTCCTCGCTCTACAATGGGGTCGGCTGGGTTATAATCCAGAGCGCGCAAAGCTAGCAGTGAATTCAGCATGGCGGGAATAATACCACCCCAATCGCCCGTTGCTTCTTGCCGTTCTAAAATCCAACGCTCTGCAGCTTGAATACCTTCTTCGCGAAAAGGAACAAGATTCAGAGTTTCTGCTAACTTAAAAGTCTTATCGAGAGTAATAAATAAATCTGTCCAATCACCATTGCTGGGCAACTCATACCGGGCTTGCTCGATACCTTCGGCATACAGTTCGTCCAAGGTGATAGCGGGATCAGTCACAAAAACAGGTTTACGGTCAATAACAATCAGTAAAGGAACAGTACTTGACCTTGCCCAGCTTGACATTTCGTAAATGTTAAACACAAAATTATCGGGCAACAACATCACCCAAGGTGGCAAAGAAGGAATGCCTTGCCAGCTGTAGCATCCAATCAGGGCTAGGTGTAACTTAGTGAAAATGCGAGTTTTACTGATACCACCGCGTTCTAAAATAAACTTCCGCGCCTTTACCATTGCGGCATCTGTTTGTGGTACACCAAGCAACTTCAGCGCCATGTATGCTTCAACCGAAGTGCTCAGTTCTCCTCCATCACCGTAGAAAAGTTCCCATCCTCCGTGATCCCGTTGTTGAGAACGTAGGTATGTTTCAACTTTGTGTAATGGTCTTTCTTGGTCTGTTCCCCAAATTTTATGAAGGAGGACAACCTCAGCAGTGATGGTAACATTAGATTCTAACTCCGCCCACCAGTATCCATCAGGATATTGAATGGAAAGAAGATAGTTCTGATTTTTGGCGATCGCATCCTTGACACGGGAAACTGTCTGTTTATCTTGAATTTGCATCCGTTTCCGTTACTCCTCAACCACATCTGCTTCTTGTTAGCTGTAACAAGAAAAATCTTTGCTTCTCTAATCGTGACATTGTAATGTGTTTTCTATGTGAAGAAAACAAAACACAATGATCGGCGAAATTGGACTATGGCTTTCTATTGTATCCTTGGTAATTTGGGTGATATTACTAGGCTTTTGGGGTCAATTTTGGCGCTGTAACCAACGATTATCAAGACAGGAAACAGATTTACAAAAGTTCCCTGCCATTTGTGCCGTAGTTCCTGCTAGAAATGAGGCGGAATTACTTCCTGTGACTTTGCGATCGCTTCTTACCCAAAACTATCCTGGTTCTTTCACTGTCGTTTTGGTAGACGATAACAGTACTGATGGAACAGCAAATATTGCCTCTGGAGTTGCCCAGGAATTAAACAAAACTCAGCAATTACACGTTCTTTCTGGACAACCTTTGCCTCCTGACTGGACGGGCAAATTATGGGCGCTACACCAAGGTATCGAATATGTACAAACCCTGACACAGCCACCAGACTATGTTCTTCTGACAGATGCCGATATTGAACATGATGCTCAAAATCTCCGCTTTTTGGTAACAAAAGCGCAACAAGAGAATTTAGAGCTTGTTTCTCTGATGGTGCTGCTGAGGTGTGAAAGTTTTTGGGAAAAATTCCTCATTCCAGCATTTGTCTTTTTCTTTCAAAAACTTTACCCCTTCCCCTGGGTGAATGATTCTACAAAGTCAACAGCTGCCGCCGCTGGTGGTTGTATTTTAATTGCTAGTAAAGCTTTAACTCGGATTGGTGGTATTCAAGTCGTCCGCAATGCACTCATTGATGATTGTGCCTTAGGGCAAGCAGTCAAGTCTAGCCGTTTTACTCAACTTCCCCTGCTCCCTGCTAAAAGCCCCGTTTCCTCCTCATCTGCTTCATCTCACAAAATATGGCTAGGACTGGACGACTCAACTCACAGCTTGCGATCTTATCCGTCGCTGTCAACAGTTTGGGACATGGTAGCCCGAACGGCTTTTACACAGTTACATTATTCTTTAGGGCTGTTAATTTTAGCAGTCATCGGGATGATACTTGTCTACATAGTTCCACCTGTTAGTGCAATCTTCGGTTTGCTCACCGGAACTTGGCTTGTCGCGTGTGTTGGCTTATTAAGCTGGCTACTTATGAGTTGCGCTTACTTGCCTACGATCCGATTTTATGGGTGTTCACCCTGGTTCGCACTCTGTCTTCCAGGAATTGCGCTCCTATATACGCTTATGACTATAGATTCAGCTGTGCGTCATTGGCAAAAGCGAGGAGGAACTTGGAAAGGAAGAGTATATTCTAAAACGAATAGTGGTAGTTAGCCCAATTAGTCATTAGTAGAACAACTAATGATCCTATGGCTGACGCTACGCCTCACGGCTATCGGGAGAGCCAGATCCGGCAAGAGGGAAATCCTCAAAGCCGCAGCTTGTCTCACTCATAACTAATAACGACCACTACTTTGTTAACTTTATTTGTACTGACCTACTTAACAATTCCCTATTAAGTTTTATGGCTTCAATTGCTCGTAAGAATTTACTCGAAGATATTCCTCGCTTTTTGGTGGCGCAGGCGGGAATTTTATTTGCTGTTAGCCTAGTCACCATTCAAACAGGTCTTCAATATGGATTTGCTCGTTCTTCTACTCAGTTAATCGATCAATCCCGTGCTGATATTTGGGTGTCTTCAAAAAATATGCAGCATTTGGGGCTAACTCTACCAATTCCCTACGAACGAGTCACTAAGGCGCGCAAAGTCAAAGGTGTAGACAAAGCTGAAGCTGTGATTATTGATGGTGGACTTTGGCATGAACTTGCAACAGACAAGATTAGTTCTATTACGCTGGTTGGTGCAGATCCACAGGGGATGTTATTTGACCGAGCAAATATTGTTGAAGGTCGTTTGAATGACTTGAAGCAATCGTTTCGTTTCATGATTGACAAAACTAACCTGGATTCTATTGATCTCAAAAGGTTGGGCGAAGTAGGAGAAATTAACAATATTCCAGCAAAGTTAGTGGGTTTCACTCAAGGGACTCAATCAATTGTCTTTGGTACTTTAATATTCACCTCTTTAGAGACTGCCAATACTTATAGAAATTATGGAACTCAGACAACGGCTTCTCCAAATAACGTGGGTTCCTCTGCAAAGAAACCAGTATCAACAGACCAAATAAGCTTTGTTTTGGTTAAGGCAAAACGAGGTCAAAACATCGCCAAACTCAAGCGAGATTTAGAACAGGCTTTGCCAGATACCCGTGCTTACACTCGCCAAGAAATATCTAAAATCACACAGGAATATTGGCAGGTTCGCTCTGGAATTGGATTTATTCTCGGTCTTGGTGCGGTGGTTGGTGTTGTTGTTGGGGCAGTTGTGGTAAGTCAGATTCTTTACGCTTCTGTCACAGATCACATAAAAGAATTTGGCACCCTCAAAGCAATGGGGGCATCTGATTGGTTTATTTATAATGTGATTATTGAGCAAGCAATCTGGATGGCAATTTTAGGCTATTTACCAGGAATTGCTCTTTGCGTAGGAGTAGCGGCTTGGACATCAACAACACAAGGAATTGTCATTTTAATAACACCAGTATCAGCAGTCATTGTTTTCGGAATTACAGTCTTGATGTGCGTTGGTTCCGCTGTTTTTGCCATTCAAAAAGTTACACGCGTTGATCCAGCAATTGTCTTTAAAGGATAGTTTTATTGGTACTTATTAACTTTACCAAAACTTAGTGTTAATTATGACAAAATCATAATAGTAAGTTTAAAGTCTACTCAAAAGCACTCAACAAATATCAACTAATAATTAAAAACTATATATGACCAAAGAATTTGAGGAGATGGCTGATTATAAAAAGAAATTTGATAAGTTTGCTCAGAGCAAATATCAAATGAATTTCACCACAAGAGGGGCAATAATTGCCAAAAATGTGGGAATGGTTATTAATTCCAAACAACAGCGCCTTCAAATCTTGAAAAAAGTTTACTGGGAGATCCAAAAAGGTGATATAGAAATTTTGATGGGGCCTTCTGGTTCAGGGAAAACAACCTTGCTATCTATTTTAGCGGGACTGTTGACTCCAACGGCGGGGAATGTTTATTTACTTGGGCAAGAAATTACGAGAATGTCTCGAACTCAACTAGCTAAGTTCCGAAGACAGAACATTGGTTTTATTTTTCAAGATTTTAACTTGTTTCCAGCACTAACGGCGATTGAGAATGTAGAAGCAGCCTTGAACGTTAAAGGGATTCGTGGAAGATCAGCACGCAAGGAAGCCCAAGCTTTGTTGGAACAAGTTGGACTGGCTGATAAAGCAAAGCTGCTTCCGCGTGATTTGTCAGGAGGACAAAAACAAAGAGTGGCGATCGCCCGTGCCTTAACTGGTTCTCCACAGATCATTATGGCGGATGAACCAACGGCTGCTTTAGACTCCCACAGCGGACATTTGGTTATGGAGTTACTGCGTGGACTAGCAAAAGAACAAGGTTGCACAGTACTCATTGTGACTCATGATCCCCGGATTTTAGATTTAGCTGACCGAGTAGCGCATATGGAAGATGGAGTACTAAAGTAATAAACAAAAAATCCCTCTTATCCTACCAGGAATATTGGTACAAAAATACTAATAAGATGGTACCGTTGAATATTATATTTAGGTTGCCGATACACATCTTCCAGGGTGATTTATGCACAACCTATTCCAAGCCTTAAAGAAATTTACAAATAAGCAAGAAGTACCAGTTATTAGCCGAGAAGCAGTTCTTTGGGGTTATCGTCTTTTTCTCGATAGAGATCCAGAAGATGAAAAAATCATTTTGGAAAAAATGGCTAGGTTGAAAAATAGGAAAGATCTTAGACAAGACTTTATACAATCTGATGAGTTCAAGATGAAGAATCCATCCTATTTGTCAACAGCATTATCAGGCAATGAACCAGAAATGAAGATTGAAGAAATCTCATCTGAAGCTGAACTACAAATTCTCTTCAAACACATCCAAGACTCTTGGCAACACCTTGGTAAAACAGAACCTTATTGGTCTGTGCTAACATCAGATAAATTTTTACAAGCGAATATTCAAAACACAAACACCATAGCGGATTTCTATGAAAGTGGAGAACATGACGTAAGTCGAATCCTTGAGACACTCGAAAGAAATCAGATAGATTTTACGCTTCTCAAGTCTTGCTTAGAATATGGGTGCGGTGTTGGTCGTATCACTCAATGGTTAGCTAAAGTCTTTGATATTGTATATGGATATGACATATCGCAAGAACACCTGCAAATCGCCAAACAACATGTTGATAGCAAAAACATTCAAAACATATTCTTGCATCAAATAGAGAAATTAAATGATGTAGAATGCCTCCCGAAAGTGGATTTTATATACTCTGTTATCGTCTTACAACATAATCCTCCTCCGATTATTCAATTTATCATTCGACAATTGATTAAGGCACTCAACCCAAACGGAGTTGCACTGTTTCAGGTGCCGACATACAAACTGGGTTACGAATTCTCCCTACAAGAGTATCTCTCAGGAAAAGCCAAAAGAGGTGAGGTTGAAATGCATGTACTCCCACAAAATCAAGTGTTCAAAGCAATTAGACAAGAAGGTGGTAAACTCCTTGAAGTTATAGAAGATGGGTGTACTGGGTTGCGATACAAAGAAATGTCAAATACCTTTTTAGTTCAAAAGGAATAGCAAGCTGATACGCGTATATATTGCACTTGTTTGGATTAAGGCTGTCAAGAGTTAAAACTCAAGAGTCCTTCTAGACTTTTAAGTGTTGTGTGTTCACTCCTTTCACAAATAAATGTGCACTTTGATGGGTAAGCGCTGAGAGGATGTCTGAAAAGATTAAGCAAGATATATTTTGTCATTCTGTTAGCGTAGCGTGCCCGCAGGGCAGTCAAGCAAGCGCAAACGTGTCTACACTACGCTATCGCTCCGTTCAGCATGACATTTTAGACTTCTCAGACATCCTCTGAATCTGTCAAGAAACAAAAGCAAAAACATATTACGTGGTGAGGCAATAGAAGTAAAGTTCTCCAATTCAGTCATAGAAACTACATAAGTGAAATTCTGTCAACGTGGAAATCTTCTAATCTATGAGAAAATCATAGTTTCTCGATGCCTCTTTGCCTGTGCGATATAGAATAGAGATTAGTCTTCCTGTCAGCTTTTAGAAAAATACAGAAACTTAATCTAAAATAAAACAACAGAGCATTAAAATATACACGACATAACGTAAAAAATTGTATTAAATAAAGGCTAACTGCATCTAACCATATGACTTCCCAGATTCGCTTTTTAATCTGTCCTCCTCATTACTACGATGTAGACTATGTGATTAACCCTTGGATGGAAGGGAATATTCACAAGTCATCGCAAGAGCGTGCCGTAGAACAGTGGGACAAACTGCATCACATCCTCAAAGAACACGCAATTGTTGACATAGTACCACCCCAGAAAGGCTGGCCCGATATGGTGTTTACGGCAAATGCTGGTTTGGTACTAGGGAAAACAGTTGTACTGAGTCGTTTTTTACACAAAGAGCGTCAGGGTGAAGAACCTTATTTCAACCAGTGGTTTGAAGATAACGGTTACACTGTCCACGAATTGCCAAAAGATTTACCTTTTGAAGGTGCAGGAGACGCACTGCTGGATCGGGAAGGACGCTGGCTTTGGGCTGGATACGGTTTCCGGACAGAATTAGATTCTCACCCTTACCTGGCAAAATGGCTGGATATTGAGGTGTTGTCGTTGCGACTGATTGATGATCGTTTCTATCACCTAGATACTTGCTTCTGTCCGCTGGCTAATGGTTATCTGCTATACTATCCACCTGCGTTTGATTCCTACTCCAACCGCTTAATTGAAATGCGGGTATCACAAGAAAAGCGGATAGCGATTACAGAAGCTGATGCGGTAAACTTTGCCTGCAATGCGGTGAATATTGAGAGCATTGTTGTGATGAATAAGGCGAGCGAACCACTGAAAGCACGCCTTGCAGAAGTTGGTTTTCGAGTTATTGAAACACCACTGACGGAATTTCTCAAAGCTGGTGGTGCGGCTAAATGCTTGACGCTACGAGTAACTGAACCAGTACGGGAAGAACTTCACGCCAGTGTGTGGGTGGAGAGTCGCGTTTTTACCCTAGAAGGACACTTGCTTGACTCTGGGTTGATTAACCGCGCTTTGGATTTAATTGTCGATAACGGCGGTAGTTTCCAAGTGCTGAATTTCTCATTGGGAGAACAGCGGCAAAGTACATCAGCAGCTAAGGTAAAGGTATCAGCGCCTTCCCATGAGGTGATGGAAAGCATCATATCCCATCTGATTGATTTGGGTGCGGTAGACTTGCCTCAAGATGAGCGCGATGTTAAGTTGGAGCCGGTAACTCAAGCAGGGGTAGCTCCTGATGATTTTTACGTAAGCACGATTTATCCCACCGAAGTGCGGATTAACGGTGAATGGGTGAAGGTAGAGAATCAGCGAATGGATGGGGCGATCGCCATCACTCGGACACCCAAAGGTGTAGTAGCACAGTGTAAACTACTACGCGACGTTGAAGTCGGCGAAGAAGTCGTTGTGGATGTGCTAGGTATTCGCACCATCCGGAAACCCGAATCACGGGAAAAACGTAATGCTGAAGAATTCAGCTTTATGTCCTCGGGAGTTTCCAGCGAGCGACGCGTGGAACTCGTCGTTGAACAAGTGGCATGGGAATTACGTAAAATCAGGGATGGTGGTGGTAAAGTAGTTGTCACAGCCGGACCTGTGGTGATTCACACTGGAGGCGGTGAACATCTGGCACAACTGATTAGAGAAGGATATGTGCAGGCGCTACTGGGTGGAAATGCGATCGCCATCCACGACATTGAGCAAGCGATGATGGGAACTTCTCTCGGTGTGGATATGAAACGGGGTGTGGCTGTACGCGGTGGACACCGCCATCACTTAAAAGTCATTAATACCATTCGCCGTTATGGTAGTATTGCCAAAGCTGTTGAGGCTGGGATCATTCAGAGTGGTGTCATGTATGAATGCGTCCGTAATGGAGTTCCATTCTGTCTGGCTGGCTCGATTCGCGATGATGGTCCTTTGCCCGATACCGAGATGAATTTGATCAAAGCCCAAACCGAATACGCCCGACTGCTCAAAGGTGCAGATATGATTTTGATGCTGTCGAGTATGCTGCACTCAATAGGTGTGGGGAATATGACTCCGGCTGGCGTGAAGATGGTTTGTGTGGATATTAATCCAGCTGTGGTGACAAAGTTGAGTGACAGAGGTTCTATAGAATCAGTTGGTGTGGTGACAGATGTTGGGTTGTTCCTGAGTTTGTTGCTACAGCAATTGCAGAAGTTAACTAGTCCCTATACTGCTAAAGTGAGTTAAGAAAGTAGAAAGTAGGGTGGGCGGCATTGCCCACCTTGTGTTTAAAAAATGAACCGCCTTAGCAAAGCGTGTCCGCAGAACATAGACGAGCTAGTGCGTTGGGGAGGACAGTGCCGGGGTGAGGCAGCGCGGTCTTGGGGGTTTCCACGCCAGGTGCTACAACGGGGGGAACCCCCGCAACGCACTGGCTCCCCATGAGCGACTGCCGAAAGGGTTTCCCGACTTGAGGCACTTGTCCGTTGAGCCAGTACTGCAGGAGGGAAACCCTCCGTAGGTATCTGGCATCCGGCTTTGCCGACTTGTAGCAACTGGCGTGCAAAGGACGCCAAGGAAAAACGAAAGAAGAAAGAAATGTTGCCAGGATTAGTTTTCAAAAGAAGTTCTTCTACTCAGCACTTTCAAATTCGTTGGGTGAGTGCCATTGCTGATTTTTTATTAGCAGGGATGGTGGTAGGACCACTTGTAGCTCCATTTCTTGCCGCGTCTGGGTTGCCGATGTTACCCGTAATTGCGAATATTATTTATTTCATGGGCATTCATGTATGTCCGCAGCCGGATATGGGCGTAGCATTGTCACCACCGTATATTATGGCTGTCTGTATGCGTTGTTACGGTACTGTAATAGGGTTGTTGATAACGCGTCTGTTATATGGAGTTACAGGTGGGAAAGGTTTTTACTGGTTAAGTCAGTATGGTTGGAGTGGTGCGGCGCTTGCTAGTGTATTAATGATGGCTTATCCACTGGAATTGGCAGCAGAGGTTTTGGGTTGGTGGAGTTTTGATAATTACGTTGTTACACCTTTTGGGTTAATCACTGGTTTGGCGTGGGGTTTATTTACTATGCCAATATTACACGAGTGGCGGCGAACACGTATTCATCAGGAGTTTGGGGCGTGACAATAAGCGAATTTGTTCAAAAATAAAAACTCGTAGGCGTGGTAAACGCTCACCACATTTACCACGCCTGCAAACGAATTGAATCACACAGTCAATTTACTCTTATCCAACCGTTCCAGCGGGGAAGGAAGTTGGGAAGCTGATTTCCCAGGCAGGACTACCAGTTTTGGGGAGTGCGCTCGCCTGTGCTAAGTTAGTACCATTCATCTGCCAAATAGCAGTCTCATCAGTACCAGAGTTGCGCCAGAGAATGTCAACCTTACCATCGTTTGTAAAGTCTGCCAGTCCTGCGACTTGCCAACCAATATCTAGTTTGTTGAGCGCGATCGCCTGTTTCTGAGTAGTACCATCCATCTCCCAAACAGCATTCTCACCTGTTTTGTAGTTACGCCACAAGATGTCTGTTTTGCCATCACCTGTAAAGTCTGCCTCACCCGCAACATCCCAACCAGTATCTGTAAGTGTAGGCAGTGGGGTCTTCTGTTGTACAGTAGTACCATTCAACTGCCAGATTTGATTTTCACCAGTACTCTTATTGCGCCAGAGAATTTCGTCTTTGCCATCACCTGTAAAATCTGCTAGACCTTTGATTTCCCAATTTGTATCGGGAAGTGCTTCCAGCACCACCTTAGCTCCTACAACAGTATTACCGCTAGCATCAGCGTTCAACCCCCAAATTGCATTTTCACCTGTGGTCTTGTTGCGCCACAGAATGTCTGTTTTGCCATCACCTGTGAAATCTGACAGACCTTTGACTTCCCAACTCAGCTGAGCCTCTGGGTCAAGAAAAGTTAGCTTTTGTATAGTAGTACCATTCAACCCCCAGATACCGTTCTCGCCAGTAGCATAGTTGCGCCACAGAATGTCTGTTTTGCCATCGCCTGTGAAATCTGCTTGACCTTGGATTCTCCAGGCAGTATTTTTGGTTGGCTCAAATGCAGTCGCTTGTTTGAATGTAGTACCATCAAGCTGCCAAATAGCAGTCTCATCAGTTTTGTAGTTGCGCCACAGAATATCTGGTTTGCCGTCCCCAGTGAAATCAAGTTTAGCGGGATTTTTCGCATTAGCTGAAGCATTCCCACTCACATTAACAGTGACGCTACCAGTCAGTTGTAAAGTTGGATCGCCTTGTGAGCCACCATACTCTACGATATAACCCTGAGGTATATACTCTCCACTTTCGACAACGTCGGAAAGGTCATTCCATTTACCTTGTTTATCTGAACCAATGGCGGAGTTACCAATAACGTGGGCGTATTTTTCGATGCCATTAAGGTTGTTCGGTTCACCAAATGCCCAGTCGCTGTATTGACCATTAACTGCACTACCATCTGCACCTCCACTCCAAAACGCGGTTCCAGCCTCTGGTCCTGTCACCCAACGCCAGTCTCCCTCAGTGGCAGCATCACTACCCCCTATCCAGCCGTTTCCTTGAAGTTTGCCTTGGATGAAGTTTTCTTCTTTGTCAGAGGTGATAGTTCCTAGGTAACCTTTGAGTCCCAAGTAGTTACGACTAGCAGCTGCAGACTGAGCATCCGTCCAGGTAATATTGGGAGCCGAGACAAACTCGTAGAAGTGGTTGTTATCTGCACTTCCTAAGGTTGTTCCCAGAGTAAATTCAATACCACGCGCTGCTGTAGTGGGGGTGTTACTGGTATTACTGTAAGTAACTTGGCGCAGTGCATCCTGGTAAGCACTGCTGGAAGCTGCGCCAGTTATGCTTAAAATCCCTGTTGTTGTGTTGTAGTTCCAGTTCAGACCATTGATAGTGCCAGTGGTACCGTTCTGTCCGTTAATCCCAAGCTGGTCTTGATCTTTGTTGAAATTAGAGTTGATAATGACCGATACACCATTTAAATTGCCATTATCGGCGTCAGAAATAGTTAAATTGGCGGCAACAATTTGGGGAGTAGCGGCAGCCGTATAGTTGGTTGTTCCAGAAACGTTTAAAGTCTGTACCATGGCTCATCCTTTGTTAAGAAAAAGTATTTTGGAAAAGATTTGGGTTGACTACATAGTAATGCAAAATACCTATGTTGTAGATGCTACTGACAAAGCAAATTAGCTTGCTAAAATATTGTATAAACTAATACGAAATATAGTCAACTCACTTTATTATAAAATTAAATGACGTATGATCAATTACATAAAAAAAATAGAAGATAATATCAAGTATAGTGTCACAAATGATTATTCTACCTGCATTGTAGCTTCTTTATTCCAAAAAATGGCTTAGATAATAACTGAAACTTTGGTATAAGAAAACTTTAAAAATGAGAACGTGCACTTTTGTGTCGCACATTTTTCTGACATCACGTGTGAATTGTATAAATTACAATTCACAAGATAGCGACACAGCATTGCTGTGTGTTCTATCTAATTGAATACAGCTATCAAAATGACCAATAACAACCACCCTGTTGTCGAACGCTGTACATATTTAGCCTAAGCATCAGCGGACACTACGGAACCACTCAGTAATTCCATCACTTATGACTTTTGCCAACTTCTTTTGTTCCTGAGCATTCGTCACCCACTCAAATTCATTAGGGTTGCTCATAAAACCTAATTCCAGCAAAACTGAAGGTGCACTTGCTGGACGTGTCAGTGCTAAATTATCCCAAAAGACCCCATAGGATGGTCGTCCTAACTTGCTAACAACATACTTTTGCATAAAGACTGCAAAGCTGTGAGCTTGGGGATGATACCAAAAGGCTGCCATTCCCTTGATTTTTTCAGCATCACCTTCATCGGGTAGGGAGTTGTAATGTATGGAAATGGCGATCGCTGGTTCTTCTTTATCAATAATTGCCACACGATCAGGTAGCGACACTTCCTTATCATCTTGCCGTGTCATCACCACTTTCGCCCCTTGCTTCACCAACTCATCGCGCACCAACTTGGATACCACCAGATTGACATCTTTTTCCAAATAACCTGTTGGTCCCGATGCACCAGATTCTTTACCTCCATGTCCTGGGTCGAGTAAAATCTTGATTCCAGATAACGGCTTTTGTATGGCGAACATCCCCCTTCTTTCCCTAGTATTAGCAGAGGAGATGAAAGGAGAGTGACGTAAAGATAGCACCAGACTTGTGTTGTCGTATCTCAGCTTATACCCCCACTGTTGAGCTTTTTTGAGGTTAAATATGTACTGTACTCCTGGCTGTCCCCCTGGGACAGTGGGTGGTAATTGTTGCCAATCTAAGCGAGAGATCAGAGGATCATCATCTAGGCGGATTATATCTGTCTGAGCAGTGGTGTTATGAAGAGTGAGAGTAAAAGTCTGGTCATCTTGCTGCACACTCACAGGGACAGGAACTTGCAGTGGGAAAACCATTTCTGTCACACTAGGAAGTCTACGATAGCCAACACTGCGGATGATACTGTGTGGAGGAATTGCTCCTTGTAAAAGACGAGTTTCCTTACTATTGATCCAAGCACCATAGTCCAAACGCAACCACTCACCTTCGTGTCCTGTAACTGCTGCTCGTGTGCCTTTGGGTAGAGGTGTTAGTCTAGAATAATCTGTACTCGGACCAGTGCGCGCAACTCCAGAGTCTGCTATAATTTCCACGACTTCCAACTGTGCAGGTGAGAGGATGCTGATTTTTCCAGTTCCTTGTTGAGTTATTGTTTTACCATTCAGGGTGAGTTGGAATTCTGGTTTACCCAAATCTATATTTTTGGTCTGGTTCTCGCCAATAGCAGCAGAGACAGTGTTGTTGGTATACAGTTGAGGATTAAACTGAGGAACTGTCGTACAACCCTGATACTTGCCCGCGTTAGACTGGGTTGAGGGTTGATTTTGCCCTGTTAAGGCGGCAGAATTTGCTGGTAGTTGTGCTTGTTGAGGTTGCGGTAAAAGGGAAATAGTTTGATTTGCCAATTTTACAGAAACAGTCGTCGCATTCGGTGCGGCGAGACTCCCAGAGGGAGTCGCCCAAGGGGCGATCGCACTAAAACAGATTTGTTCTCCTGGTAGTTTGGCAATATCCACAGCTGGTGTGAGAGAATCTTTTGCAAAGGCTAATCCCTGTGGGACTTCCGGTTGAGTGGAAACTCTTGTCACCCGAATCTGGATTTGTTGATTTTGATAGCGGACAGTAAAAAGATTTTCTCCCAACTGTAAGGGGAAACTTGGGGCAAAATTACCAGACTTACTACGAGTTACTGGCTGATCATTGATCAGAACCTCTCCACTTGATGGTGCTGTCCCAAGAAAGAAAATTTTCTGTGCAGAAGTCTGGTAGTTTGTTTTTGGAAAAACAACCTTCAGTGATTGTTCTTGAGCCAAAGCGATAGAGGGGGTGACTATAGAACTTAATAAGATTAATCCTAAAAGTGATCTCACGTCAAAATAAAAGAATAATTGATAACAAGAGCGGAGTTAAGCACCTTCCCCTAAATGTATGGGGGTTGAATTCAAAAATAAATTTATAATTTTAAATTTATAATTTTGAATTTTGAATTCCCGAACGGGGTGACTGTGGCACAATGGCGGGGTGTATTTCTAGAAGTTGCGCGAAATTAAAAGTACTATGACTAAGTTTGTATTTGTAACTGGTGGTGTTGTTTCTAGTATTGGTAAGGGAATTGTAGCAGCAAGTCTGGGGCGATTGCTCAAGTCAAGAAATTATTCAGTCTCAATTCTCAAACTCGACCCCTATATTAATGTTGATCCCGGAACCATGAGTCCTTTTCAGCATGGAGAAGTATTTGTGACTCAAGATGGTGCTGAGACAGATTTAGATTTGGGACATTACGAACGTTTTACTGATACCTCTATGTCCCGGTTGAACAGTGTGACGACTGGTTCAATTTATCAAGCCGTCATTAATAAGGAGCGTCGAGGTGATTATAATGGCGGCACAGTCCAAGTCATTCCCCACATTACAAACGAAATCAAAGAACGGATTCTTAGAGTTTCTAAAGATACTACACCTGATGTGGTTATTACAGAAATTGGAGGGACAGTAGGAGATATTGAATCACTGCCGTTTTTGGAAGCAATTCGTCAATTTCGCAAGGATGTAGGACGACAAAATGTCGTGTATATGCACCTGACTTTGATACCGTGGATTGCCTCAGCGGGTGAGATGAAAACTAAGCCAACACAGCACTCGGTGAAAGAACTTAGATCAATTGGTATTCAACCAGATATTTTAGTTTGTCGGTGCGATCGCCCACTGCCAACAGCACTAAAACACAAATTATCTGAATTTTGCGATGTACCAGTAGAATGCGTCATCCCATCTCAAGATGCTAAGAGTATCTATGAAGTTCCCCTGAATTTAGAACGAGAAGGACTAGCACAACAAACACTAGAGTTGCTGAACATGGGACAGCACCAACCTAATTTGGTACAGTGGCAAACACTAGTAGAAAAATTATACAGTCCTACTCATCGAGTGGAAATTGCGATTGTCGGTAAGTACGTGCAGCTGAGTGATGCCTATCTTTCAGTTGTCGAAGCGCTGCGTCATGCAGCAATTGCAATGAGTAGCGAACTGCACCTGCGTTGGGTAAATTCAGAACAATTAGAAACTGAAGCAGCCGAAACCTATCTCGAAGGTGTGGATGGAATAGTAGTCCCAGGAGGTTTTGGCGTCCGGGGGGTAGATGGTAAAATTGCTGCAATTAGATACGCTCGAAGAAGCGAAATCCCATTCTTAGGTTTGTGCTTAGGAATGCAATGTTCAGTCATAGAATGGGGACGAGACGTAGCCGGATTACAAGATGCTAACAGCGCCGAATTTGATCCACATACACTAAACCCAGTCATTAATTTATTGCCAGAACAACAGGATGTCATGGATTTGGGCGGAACAATGCGCTTAGGTTTATATCCTTGTCGCTTACATCCTAACTCTTTGGCTTTCAAACTTTACCAAGAAGAAGTTATTTATGAACGCCATCGACATCGCTACGAGTTCAATAACTCTTACCGCAACGTCTTTATAGACTCTGGTTATCTTATTAGTGGGACTTCTCCCGACGGACGCCTAGTAGAAATTATCGAAATTCCTAATCACCCGTTTTTTATAGCTTGCCAATTTCATCCAGAATTTCAATCATCTCCCAGTGCACCTCATCCTTTATTTAAAGGTTTTATCGAAGCGACAATTGCTCGTTATTACCCCTGTTCTGAGGTACATACACCACTGGAAGTTTTTTAAAGGGCAATTATAGCAATTCTATTTGATGTGCGTGAAAAAGTGCTTGCGCTTTGTGCATAAGTCGCGCTTGCTCAAATTCCCGACTTCTAAAAGAAGTCGGGAATCTTCTTGTTCACAAATGATTTAGGAGTGCTATAGCCCTCTTCTTAGGAGTGGTATAACTACGTAATAATTTCGCTTACGATATTTTAGATATACTGATGAACGTTCTGACAGTGAACACTTAACATTAATAAGTTGCAATTTTCAGGCACCATAAGTCAATTGTGTAAGCAAGCGTGTCGCAGGTATACAAAGTAGCGGACAAGGGAAGGACTTAGGAATCTCAACCACATTCAGTACTCGGTTAGAACGCAACTTAGTATTACTGATGATTTTTCCATGTATATACACAATTCTGCAAGTCATGCTAAATTTGAGAACTCGTTATGAATCCTAAGCGTGAGTTAACCATTACGAGCAATGATTTCAATCATCTCACTGCGAGTCAATTCATGTTTCCCAGCGACTTGAGCCAGTTTTTCCCAAGCTGTATCTGTGAGTCTGATAGATCTTAAACGTTTCGGCTCAGAATCATAATCTCGCTCAAACTTACCGGAATTCTTACGGTTACGTCTAGAAGATTTCTGCCTTGTACCTGAATATTGATCTGCGCTTAAATACTTCTGAGTCTGATTTGCAGTCAATAAATTAATCAGGTTGTTAATCAGGCGCTCCCACTCCATTGGTAAAATATCATTGGCATGAAGTATTTCCTCAATCAAGATAAAATGTACTAACGCCCCGACAAAGACTCGCGCAGCAACTTCTGGATCAGGTAAATTGAGTTCAGTACGAGATCTGAGGAATTGAGACAAATCCTCTAAGAATGGTTTTTCAAGGTTAAGAACAAAGGCACGCGCTAACTCTGGAAAGCGTCCAGACTCACCAATTACTAAGCGGATTAATCCTAACACCTGTTGGTCACCCATAATGTTGTTTAGCATACTCAATGCCAAGTGACGCAGGATAACAGATGCCTCACCTTCCATCAATTGAGCTTTTTGCGGGTTAAATGATGCATAATATTTTTCCAGTATCAGTTGCTGTATAAGAGCAGTAAACAGTCTTTCCTTGTCTTGAAAGTGGCTGTAGATAGTTGTTTTAGATACACCTGCTGCTGCTGTCACTCGATCCATTGTTGTCGCAGCATAGCCATGTGCCAAAAACTCTTGCATTGCACCTGCCAGAATAGCATCCACTTTTTCGTCTGACAGCTTACGATCCAAATTATTAGCTTCTGTCTTTCTCATTTTTTCATCTCTTGCTTTTAGCGGGTTATAGGTGTTTGCAACCCTGCAATCAAGGTTTCCTGTGGGAATATAACAATCCTCCCTTATGCGGAATGTATGCAGCTGAGGGGCGAAAATTTTATTGAAAGTTTGTACTATACAGTTTAGTTTAAAAAAAGAAATTAAACTATTTAGTTTATTTTGTCCCACAGGAAGTACCTTATGCTGCGTGATGCAACCGCTAGCGGTTCCTCATTTTTTAAGCATAGCCGTCGCCCACTGACAATACTGGCAGTTGTCATAACATTTGTTGTTGCAGGGGTGACAACATACAGATTCTGGCAGTTACACTCACACAAGTCTAATGAGATCCAAAAGTCTCGCCCCAGCATTCCTAAAATCATAAAAGTCGTTGCTTTAGGAAGGCTAGAACCACAGGGAGAGGTGATTAAAGTTTCTGCACCAACATCTAGTCAACAGAATCGAGTTGGACAATTGTTAGTCAAAGAGGGGCAGGAAGTTAAAGCAAGTCAGGTGATTGCTATTCTTGACAGCAAAGATCGTCTTCAAGCTGCTGTTATCAAAGCACAGCAACAAGTGAAAGTGAAACAGGCAAACCTTGCTATGGTGCAAGCAGGTGTAAAACGCGGTGAAATTGAAGCACAAAGAGCTAGGGTTGACGAATTAAAGGCGCAGTGGCAAGGTGATAAGACAGCACAACAGGAGGCGATCGCCCGACTCAAAGCACAGTCCAAAGGCGATAAAATAGCGCAACAAGCAACTGTTGAGAAATTGCAAGCCCAATTCAACAACGCTCAAGCCGAATATAGCCGTAATCAGCAACTCTACTCGAATGGTGCAATTTCTAAATCTTCATTTGATAGTAAGCGCCTGAATGTAGACACTGCAACACAGCAACTCAAAGAAGCCAGAGCAATACTCACCCGTATTGATGGTACGAGTAGCAGCCAAATCAGCGAGGCTCAAGTTGTTCTCACCCGCATTAACACAACGCTTAGTAAACAAATCAGCGAAGCTCAAGCCACACTCCAGAAAATAGCTGAAGTACGTCCAGTAGATGTGGAAGCTGCAAAAGCAGAAGTTGATGATGCGATCGCACAGGTGAATCAAGCTCAGAAAGATTTGCAACAGGCTTACGTGCGAACACCCCAAAATGGTCAGGTGTTGGATATACACACACGTGCAGGGGAAGTGGTGTCGAGTAATGGTATTGTTGAGATTGGACAAACCAGCCAAATGTATGCTGTTGCAGAAGTTTATCAAAGTGATATCAGCAAAATCCGTATAGGGCAGGATGTGCGGGTCATCAGCGATTCTCTACCTGGTGAATTACAAGGAAAAGTCGAGCGGATAGGCTTACAGGTGCGTCGGCAGAGTGTCGTCAATACCGATCCTAGTACCAATATTGACTCCAGAATTGTGGAAGTGCATATCCGACTCGATCAGACATCAAGCCAGAAAGCTGCTCAGTTTACCAATTTACAAGTTAAGGTGGTGATTTCACTTTGATTGGATTCATACAACAGTTACACCAGCGAATACCTCTGGGATGGTTGCAACTGAGTCATGAAAAAAGCCGTCTGCTTGTCGCATTATCAGGTATTGCTTTTGCTGATGTGCTCATGTTCATGCAGCTTGGCTTTCAGACTGCACTTTATGACAGTAATACTCGCCTCAACCGAGTTTTGCAAACAGACATTGTTTTACTCAGTCCCAAAGCTCGTAATATGCAAAATCTGTCTACATTTTCCCGGCGGCGACTGTACCAAGCTTCCTCGATATCAGGAGTAAAGTCGGCAGAAGCATTGTATGTGAGTTTCATCACCTGGAAAAATCCCCAAACCCGTCGTGAAGCTTCCATTCAACTGCTAGGGGTTAATCCTGAGCAACCAGCTTTTGGGCTACCAGAAATAAACCAACAGTTGGATAAGATTAAGTTAGCAGATAATTTCTTATTTGACAAAGGTTCTAGAGGGGAATATCAACAAGTAATTGCTGATATTGAACAAGGTAAAACTGTTACTACCGAAGCAGAAAATCATACCATTACTATTAATGGCTTATTCAAATTGGGGACTTCCTTTGGGGCTGAGGGTAACCTGATTACCAGTGATCAGAATTTTCTACGCCTGTTTCCCGGACGACAAGCAGCTAGTATTAATCTGGGTTTAGTTTATCTTGAACCGGGCTACGATCCACAGCAAGTTGCAACAGCATTAAGAGCTTACTTACCCAATGATGTCAGAGTTTTGACTCATGAAGAATTTATCCAGTTTGAAGAAAACTACTGGCAGACAGAAAGCCCTATTGGCTTTATCTTTGGTCTCGGTGTATCAATGGGGTTTATAGTCGGCATCATTATTGTTTATCAAGTTCTTTCTACTGATGTTAATGCACACCTGAAGGAATACGCAACCTTAAAAGCAATGGGATATCATAATTTATACTTTTTAGGAATTATTTTTGAAGAAGCTCTTATCCTCGCATTTCTCGGTTTTATTCCAGGAACAGTAGTTCCTTTGGCACTTTATTATTTAACAAGAACGGCGACAAATTTGCCCATATACATGACTTTAACACGAGCTTTGGTGGTGCTCATATTGACAATCATTATGTGTGTGATTTCTGGAGCGATCGCCACCCGCAAACTCCAAGCTGCTGATCCTGCGGATATGTTTTAAAGAATAGTCATTAGCCATTAGAATTGTAAGTTAGGTTAAAAAGAATAGAGTTTGTAGAGACGTTGCCCTCCGGGGAGAACCTTCGGTTCCGCTAGCCCCTAAGGGGGTGCAGCGCAAACGCGCTCCGCCAGTCGCCTGGCTGTCGGGAAACCCTCCCGCAGCGCTGGACTCACATGCAACATCTCTACGCGTGTGCAATTTCTAAAAACAATCCTTAACTGAACGGCATTGCACTATAAACAAAGCGATCGCTCACTCGGAAGCGATCGCCAAAAACTTCTACTTACAAAAACATCGTGACGGCTAAGCTAATATCCAGTATCTTTACGGACATTCCAAAGACTCACGCGTAGAAACACCAGTTTTAGAATTCACCCCACTTGCTTTACCACAAAGTTTTTTCACTTCCAGACGATCTAGAACTGCATCGGTGAAATCAGCACCAGTAATGTCTACATCATCAAAAGTAGAACGCAGCATCATTGCGTTTGTAAAGATCGCATCGCTCAAATCACTGCCCTGAAAAGCTGCCAAATAGGCTATACCTTCAGTAAAATCTACACCATGCAGATTGACTCCCTCTAACATCGAACTATTGAAAACGCCACCGCGCAAATCAGCATTGCTAAAATTAACGTTCTTAAGCTTGACATTAATATATTCAGATCCAATCAAGCTTTGACCAGAAAAATCCTTACCGTTGAATGCGTCGTCCGTGGAACGCCTGATACTCGAAGAACCGACTCCCTCTGCTGACAAGGGAAACAAGAAAAGAGCTATAGCTAGAACCAAACCAACGACTACTTGCTGATACTTCATAATGCCAACTTAATAAATCTCAACACTGCCACAATTTATTAAAACAGTGAACAGTGAACAGTGAACAGTAAAAAGTTATCAAGATTTCAGATAATTGCTCACGGATTCAAAAAGCTGGGCGAGTAGGAAACTTTGGCTGGGAGCGTTGTATACCAGTTTTGGTAGGATTATAGTCTACCAGAAGCACCTCGCCTTTCTCATTAAAAATCCATCCTTAAGCAGGTTTTATATGAAAAGTCTAGAGGAGAGCCTACCCTCGTAACGCTTGTAACACAGCCTGGGGGTTTTTAGCAATTACCCGTAACAAAACCTTCGCAGCGCTATCAGGCTGCTTCGCTCCTTGTTCCCAATCCCTAATTGTTCCTAGAGGTAAGGAAAAGCTCTCGGCAAACTCTGCTTGAGTCATATGCAGCTGCTGACGAATCTGTTTGAGATTCGGTACGGGCTTGAACCGCTCTAGCTCTTCTTTGCTCAAGGGGGGATTATCAGAATCGGACAGGGCGGCAGATTCTATTTCTTCCTCCGTCATCGTCTTGATACGTTCCCAATGAGTCTGTCCCTGCAAAGGCTGCGTTGAGTGATCTGGAAAAATTTGAACAACCGTACCATCAGGAAGTAGTTTGGCTCTGACTATATCTTTCTGGCTCATCTTTTCTCGCTCTGGGTGCTGATATGATGTGGGTTCTCCCATTCCTTTGTGTGTAAACAACCGCTACAATCAAAGCCTCATCAATCATTCCTATCACTTTCAGTCGTTTCTCACCGTGCTCTGGACGGGTGGAATCTTCTTCAAGCCGACACTCATCCAAAAAGACCTTTATTGCGTCCTGAAAGCTGATGCCATGCTTATGTAAATTAGTTTCAGCCTTGATTGAGTCCCACTCAAATTCCATATGCTACCTTTTTTAAGATACTGCATAGCAGTACATTATTCAATCATGCAAGGTAACTGAAAACAAGGAATTGCAGCAGAAAAAGCAGATTTAACGACTTGGTTGCAAGATAAATCGAATCAGGTTTAAGTACACTGTAGATACTAGAAGTGAAATACTACAGACAAACGTATCTAAACAAATAGACCTGTGGCTAATCAAGAAGAAATTATCCTATCCTTAGCGCGATCGCCTTTATTTCAACTTGCACAAGAACTCAAAGCACGACTCACCAGTTTTGGTGGTTGGGAAATGCCCGTACAATTTGTTGGCATAACCAAAGAACACGAGGCTGTGAGAAATGCAGCAGGGATGTTCGATATTTCCCACATGGGTAAATTTACTCTACAAGGCAAAAACCTGATTTCTCAACTCCAGTTTTTAGTTCCTTCAGACTTAAACCGCTTGCAAGCCGGTCAAGCTCAATACACCGTCTTATTAAATCCTCAAGCTGGTATCATTGACGACATCATTTTTTACTACCAAGGCGAAGACGCCACTGGTGAACAACGAGGAGTCATAATTGTCAATGCGGCTACTTCTGACAAGGATAAAGCATGGCTCTTGCAACATCTTGACCAAAATGAGGTGAAATTCCAAGATCTTTCACGAGAAAAAGTCTTAATTGCCGTGCAAGGACCAAAAGCCGTAACCATTCTTCAGACCTTGGTGCAAGAAGATTTAACATCTATTAAAGCATTTGGGCACTTGCAGGGAACAGTACTAGGTAAACCAGCATTTCTTGCCCGCACAGGTTACACCGGGGAAGATGGCTTTGAGGTGATGTTAGATTTAGATGTGGGGGTAGAATTATGGAGAAGTCTACTCAATGCTGGTGTCATTCCCTGCGGACTAGGTGCGAGAGACACCCTCAGGCTAGAAGCAGCAATGGCACTTTACGGGCAGGATATTGACGACACGACTACACCTTTGGAAGCCGGTTTAGGCTGGCTAGTTCATCTTGATACCAAAGGAGACTTTATCGGTCGCTCAGTTTTAGAACAGCAAAAAGCTGTTGGAGTTCAACGCCGACTGGTAGGTTTGCAAATGCAAGGGCGCAACATCGCCCGTCATGGCTATCAAGTGCTATCAACTGGTGTCATCGTTGGAGAAGTAACTAGTGGTACACTATCACCTACACTTGGTTATCCCATAGCTTTAGCCTATGTTCCAACTGAACTAGCGACTGTGAATCAGCAGCTAGAAGTGGAAATTCGTGGCAAAGCTTACCCAGCGGTTGTGGTAAAACGTCCGTTTTATCGATCCAAAAACCGTGTCAGTCACTAAGTGCTGAGTAATGGGTACTATAGCGTAAATCCCTATCGTAGTAGTAATTTTTTTATGTGGATGAGGAAGTGGTATGCCTTTTGAATATCCTGAAGATTTGAGATACTTAGATACTCATGAATACGTCCGTCTTGAAGGCGAAATTGCCACCATTGGCATCACCGACTTTGCCGTAGATCAATTAGGTGACATTGTGTTTTTAGAGCTCCCAGAAATTGGTGACGCTGTCTCCAAGGAAGAAACCTTTGGCACAATTGAATCCGTCAAAGCTGTGGAAGACCTTAATTCCCCAGTCACTGGTACAGTTATAGAACGCAATGAAATTTTGATAGAATCACCAGAACAATTGGCAGAAGATCCTTATGGGGAAGGGTGGTTGCTCAAAGTACGCGTCAACAAGTCTGATGAAATTGATGATGCCTTGACTGCGAATGAATACAGCAGGCAGGTTGAAGGATAGAAAGCAGTGAGGGAGTGTTAGCGCAGCGTTAACGTTTGCGCAGCGCCCCTTTTAGGGGCTAGTGGACCGTAGTAGGTCGCCGCCGTAGCCTGGGAGGGAGGAAAAAGATTTATTGAGCATTCACTATTGCCTCCCTCCGTCCCTCCTTCTGTCTGTGGTGTCTATTGCTGCTGTTTCCCTTTGTCTGCTTCACGCTTTCTGGAAAAGTTTTATTAATTTTGATAAAAAAACTTCATTAATTTTGATAAATTGACAAATTATACCCAACGCGTCAAACAGAATTGTTGCAAAATATGAAGTAGTCGCGTCGGAGAGCAGTTTGTGGTAACTAATGTTCCTCGTCCTAAATCAAACCATTGGCAGATGTCAGGGGAAAGTAGCCAAAAGTTAAGTTCTTTTCAAAAACGGCACATTGGACCATCGTCCAGTGATATTCAGCAAATGCTTGAGGTGCTGGGTGATAGTACTCTTGATCAACTTATTGACCAAGCAGTGCCGCAGGCAATTCGGTTGTCTGATTCATTAGAGTTACCAGAAGCAGAAAATGAGTACGCAGCACTTGCTAAGCTCAAGGAAATCGCTTCCAAAAATCAAGTTTTCCGCTCGTTTATTGGTATGGGGTACTACGACTGTATTACCCCACTTGTGATTGGACGCAATATTCTAGAGAACCCTGGTTGGTATACCGCCTACACTCCCTATCAGCCAGAAATTGCCCAAGGACGACTCGAAGCGCTGCTCAATTTCCAAACCATGATTATTGACTTAACAGGTTTAGAAATTGCCAATGCTTCATTGCTAGATGAAGCCACAGCAGCAGCAGAAGCGATGAGCATGAGCTATGGTTTTTGCAAAAATAAAGCAAATGCTTATTTTGTCTCTGGTGAGTGTCATCCCCAAACTATAGATGTGTTGCAAACACGTGCTCAACCTCTGGGAATTGATATTATTGTTGGCGACCATCAAACTTTTGATTTTTCTGAACCTATTTTTGGGGCAATTCTCCAGTACCCCGCCAGCGATGGCACAATCTATGACTACCGCGCTTTTATAGAAAAAGCCCATGCTATGGGAGCATTGGTCACGGTAGCAGCAGATCCCTTAAGTCTGACTTTGCTGACACCGCCTGGTGAATTTGGTGCTGATATTGCTGTAGGAAGCACTCAGCGTTTTGGTATTCCCTTGGGGTACGGTGGGCCTCATGCAGCTTACTTTGCCACCAAACAAGAGTATAAGCGCCAAGTTCCAGGGCGAATTGTTGGTGTATCAAAAGATGCTCAGGGCAAACCTGCGCTGCGTCTTGCCTTACAAACCCGTGAACAACACATTCGCCGCGAAAAAGCAACTAGTAATATCTGTACAGCCCAGGTGTTGCTGGCAGTAATGGCGAGTATGTATGGTGTATACCACGGTCCTGCTGGACTCAAAAAAATTGCTGAGAATATCCACCAGATGACTGTGATGCTGGCAAAAGGATTAAAGCGTTTGGGTTACAGCATCCATTCTGAATATTTCTTTGATACCCTGCGAGTCGATTTAGGAGAACGCAGTTTAGATGAGATTTTACAAGCTTGTGAAGATCGTAAAATAAACATCCGCATTTTAAACACAACTACTGTAAGTATATCTCTAGACGAAACCACCACAGAAAAAGACTTAATCGACCTGTTGGAAATTTTCGCTTTTGGCGACGATCTATTGTTCCCCCCTGCTTGTGGTGCTTCCAGTGCTCTTTTCCTTCCCCGTACCACTAGTTACCTCACCCACCCGGTCTTCAACCGCTATCACTCAGAAACTGAGTTGTTGCGCTACCTGCACAAGCTGGAAGCTAAGGATTTGTCGCTAACTACATCGATGATTCCCTTGGGATCATGTACGATGAAGCTTAATGCCACATCTGAGATGATACCAGTCACATGGGCTGAGTTTGGCAAGATACATCCTTTTGCACCACTGTCACAAACACGGGGTTATCAAATCCTGTTCCAGCAGCTAGAGGAATGGTTGGGAGAAATCACCGGATTTGCGAGAGTTTCCCTGCAACCAAATGCTGGTTCTCAAGGTGAATATACAGGGTTACTCGTCATTAGGAAGTATCACGAAAGTCGAGGGGAAGGACACCGCAATGTTTGTTTGATTCCCCAGTCAGCACACGGAACAAACCCTGCAAGTGCTGTGATGTGCGGGATGAAGGTAGTTGCTGTTGCTTGTGACACTGAAGGTAATGTTGATTTAGATGACCTTAAGGCTAAGGCTCAAAAGCATAGCAAAGAACTTGCGGCATTAATGGTAACATATCCCTCAACTCATGGTGTGTTTGAGGAGCAAATTCAAGAAATCTGTGCTGTTGTTCACACTCACGGTGGACAAGTTTACATGGATGGGGCGAATATGAATGCTCAAGTGGGGCTTTGTCGTCCAAGAGATATCGGTGCTGATGTTTGTCACTTGAACTTGCATAAGACCTTCTGTATTCCTCACGGTGGCGGTGGTCCTGGTATGGGACCGATTGGTGTCGCTTCTCATCTGGTACCATTTCTTCCTGGACACGCTGTTGTTGAAATGGGCGGTGAACAAAAAATGGGTGCTGTTTCTGCTGCACCTTGGGGAAGCGCCAGTATCCTCGTGATTTCTTGGATGTATATTGCCATGATGGGTGCAGATGGTTTGACGCAAGCAACCAAAGTCGCAATTCTGAATGCAAACTATATCGCCAAGAGACTTGAACCTTATTATCCTGTTTTGTACAAAGGAAAAAATGGTTTAGTTGCTCATGAGTGTATTTTGGATTTGCGTAGCTTGCGAGGCGCTTCGCCATCGCTCAAAAAATCAGCAAATATCGAAATCGATGATGTTGCCAAGCGCCTAATAGATTATGGCTTCCATGCACCAACTGTTTCCTGGCCTGTGGCAGGTACAATCATGGTGGAACCCACAGAAAGTGAATCCAAAGAAGAGTTAGACCGTTTCTGCGATGCCATGATTGCTATTCGCCAAGAAATTGCGCAAATTGAATCAGGTAAGATGGATGCCCAAGATAATGTCTTGAAAAATGCACCCCACACCGCAGAAAGTCTGATTGTCGGAGAATGGAATCATCCTTATTCACGGGAACAAGCTGCTTACCCTGCGCCTTGGACTCGCGAACATAAATTCTGGCCCAGTGTCGGTCGTATTGACGCTGCATATGGGGATAGGAATTTTGTTTGTTCTTGTCTGCCAATGGATGCTTATTAAATAGAGTCAGGAGTGAGGAGTTTTTATTCCTCGCTCAATACTTTATCTAAACCAATTCCTAAAACAGACTTAAACAATCGCGCTTTGTGTCGCCCTTCTGGATGTTCTGGATTCAAACAATAACCGGAAAGTTTTTGTCTGTCAATCACTGCCTGTTCGGGATTAGGAAGTTTCATATATTCGGGCGATCGCCAACAATAACCACTCAGTTAAAATGCAGGTATCTCTTTCTTTTGTGGTTCATTATTTTGGTAGCCGTAAATAGAACCGCCAAATTAAACATAATATTCGTGGTGTCAGAAACCCGATTTCTAGATTTTACGTTTTTTTCTGTTGACCAACTTAAAATATAGCCGTCGCCAGTCTTGTTAGGACATAGACTGAGAGTGTCCCTACCGTTTCTGCTCAACTACGATGGCTAAAGCTTATAGCTATGACTTCCGGCAAAAGGTGATGCAAGCGATCGAATTGGATGGACTCAAGAAAAGTGAGGCGAGTGAACTGTTCAACATTAGTCGCAATACGATCAACCTGTGGTGTCAGCGCAAAGCTGAGACGGGCGATGTCCAAGCAAAGCCAAAACCAAGCTCTAACCCGACTCGGAAGATCACCGACATGGAGTTGTTTCGGGCATTTGTGAAGGAAAATGAGGATAAGACTCAAGCCGAGATGGCTCTACTGTGGGAAACAAATATTAGTGAACGTACGATTTCACGAGCCTTGCAGCAGATTGGGTTTACCCGTAAAAAAAAACTTATGGGTATTGCCAACGTGATGAAGTCAAACGAGCCGCAAATAAGCGCGCAACTCGGAGATCCCAAAGCCCCTCACTTAATCTATGTCGATGAGTCGGGCATGGATGAGCGGGATGACTATGGCTTTGGATACGCCGAAGTAGGGAAACGGCTCTACGGACTCAAGTCTGGTCGTCGGCAGGGACGCATCAACATGATAGCGGGCTATCGGAATGGTCAATTGATTGCACCGTTTACCGTGGAAGGAGCTTGTAATCGTACGGTGTTTGAAACGTGGTTGGAAACCTGCTTAATTCCAGTTCTGTGCCCTGGTGAGTGGGTAATTATCGATAATGCAACCTTTCATCATGGCGGTCGGATTGCTCAATTAATTGAAGCTGCCGGCGCTCAGGTGGTGTATTTGCCACCTTATTCCCCGGACTTCAATCGGATTGAAAAGTGTTGGGCGTGGTTGAAAGCTCGCATTCGCAAACACTTACGACAATTTGATAATTTACATGATGCCATCGACTCCGTGCTTAAACAAGCTGCGTCCTAACCTCAGTGGCAACAGCTATATAAAAAAATTTACGGACTAGGAATTATCCTAGTCCGTAAAAAAAGCGGGCTAACCGCTATTAACCTGGTTAACCCGTGCAGCTTTGGGAACGCGCAGAGATATGACTATTGCAATACCAACTTAACGTTGGCGTTTTGCAGACCGCGTTGCTTCACTTCTGCCAGGGTTTTGTTAACGGCATACTTTTGGTTGATGGAGTTGATCAGCTCGGTCTGGTTGTGCTTCTTAGCAACACCCCACAGGTCTGCGATCAGATCGAAGGAACCATCGCTGTTGCGAGACCAACCGAGGTCATACTCGCCTTCCAAAACTGCAACGATGTCGGAACGAACACGCTGACCGTTGTAACCACGAACATCAGCTTCGGTCTTAACAGAGATGCCTAGATCGCGCAGGGAAGACTTAAGAATTTCTGCATCGGTGATTTTGGTACGCAGAGTGCTAAAGTGAGACATTTGGGTTTCCTCCAATGAGAAAGTAGAGAAAAAGACAACAGTTTGTTTTAAGCGAAGCCGCGTTTACCAAGACGCGGTTTTTTCATAACTGCTAGCTTTTTGACGCTAGCCTTTCCCCCTGTGGTAGCAGGAGAAAGCTTTTAGAACTCCATTCGCTGATACTCAGCAACGGAGGATGCGGCTGGTCTTGCTCGTTGTCTAGCCCAATCTCTGAGGGCTGTCACTTGTTCTTGCATCGTACGAGACAACGGCAGTGTTGCTTTAATAGCCGCAATAATATCTAATTGTGTGAACTCCCGATCTTGGGCAAAAGCTTCGTACATTGCCGCAACAATCGCTTGTTCAATTTCTGCTCCAGAAAATCCGTCAGACATCTTAGAAAGTTGTTCTAGATCAAATCGCGAGATGTCTTCCCGGCGCTTAGACAAGTGTATCGTGAATATGTCTTGGCGCTCTTCCGGGGTGGGCAGATCTACAAAGAAAATCTCATCAAAGCGACCTTTCCTCAAAAATTCACCAGGTAGACGTTCAACTCGGTTGGCTGTTGCCATGACAAATACTGGTGATTTCTTTTCTTGCATCCAGGTGAGGAAAGAGCCGAATATCCGGCTGGAGGTACCACCATCAGAATCTCCAGAACCTCCACTTCCAGCAAATGATTTATCCAACTCATCAATAAACAGAATTGCTGGTGAAATAGATTCTGCTGTTTTTAGGGCGTTACGTAAATTTGCCTCTGAACGTCCTACCATTGAGCCATCGTAGACTCGCCCCATATCTAATCGCAGCAGTGGTAAACCCCAAAGTCGAGAAGTTGTTTTGGCAATCAATGATTTACCACAACCTGGGACTCCTAAGATTAACATACCTTTTGGTTGAGGTAAACCGTATTCACGCGCCCTCTCTGTAAAAGCGTTAGAGCGCTGCTTCAACCACCTCTTCAACTCTTCTAAGCCACCAACAGCATCAATAGTTGCGTCTTCTTCTATGTATTCTAATATACCATTGCGCCGAATTAGCTGCTTTTTCTCAGATAAAACTATGTCTACTTCATCTTCCGTCAGACGCCCTGTTGTGACCTGTGCCTTACGGTAGACTTTTTCAGCTTCATCTTTAGTTAATCCTAAAGCAGCCCTCAATAGCTTTTCACGCGCCTCTGTTGCTAGCCGTCGCCCACGGTTTTGCTCTAAATGACTTGATAAAACTTTATTTAAATCTCCCATGTCTGGAAGTGGAAAATCAAGAACAACAACTTCTTTTTCCAGTTCAATTGGGACTTGCTGCATCGGTGACATCAAGATAACATTCTTGTGCAACCCCTTAAAGCTAGCGATCGCATCACGTAATGACCTTGTTGTCGCTGGCGCATCTATAAATGGATGTAAATCTTTAAGAATAAATATACCTGGTTCTTTCTGCCGGATAATCCATTCAACAGCCGCTTCCGGAGAAACGGTGTTATGTTGAGTGACATTCCGGGGTTGACCATACTCCACGATGCCATGAGTTACTGTCCACACATACACTCTTCGCTGTGGCTTTGACGATTGAGCGATTGTGGAGATTGCCTGCTCAGCCCGCTCTTCCTCGGAGGTCACAAGGTAGATTAGAGGGTATTGAGCTTGAATGAGGATATTGAGCTCTTCTTTCATACATCGACCTACTTGAGACCTTTACAGACAGTACAGACTTCGCTTTGCTACGTAACAGATAAGGCAACTATGAACTTGAGATTCATGATCCCTATCTAGCAAGGAACTAATTCTTCCTTACCCTTTTGATTTTGATTCCGATTCATTTCATCCATCGGAAGACGCTCCTCCTGCTGACCAATCATTCCGGGTTCCTGACCCAGACTGAGCAATTCTCCATCTCGCAGTACTAGTGAACTATCGCAAGTTGGACAGGAATAAACTCTGTGCGTCCTTCCATATGATGCTTCCGTTTCGTCTACTAACTCAGAATTTGCCAGGTAGAAGTCTAAGGCACGTTCCGCTAGTTCTGACATCGGTTCCGAGTCAATTGCCGAGCGAATCTTCAACTTCCTGTGCAGTTCTGGCGACAGATACAATGTTACCTTTTGCTTAGCTTGCATATTACTTTTTAACGGTCTTACCCGGGTATGTATATAACCATATCGGAACCCCAATTCCTTGTCAAGACGTCAAAGCGTTTTGACGCTTTTTTTGTTACATATCTTAATCAAACAGGATCATTGATGATAAATTCAACAACTCGTTAGAACAAAGGCAGAAGTACGTAAGCGCTCCGCGACTTAGCCTTCACTGCTTCACTCCCCGCTCCATCTTTCATGATTAGAGGGGACACAAACCTGGTAGATTTAGCTATCAGCGAGTAAAAACTGGTGAAAATGAAAGTCCTGGTTATTGGTGGCGATGGGTATTGCGGCTGGGCAACTGCGCTTTACCTTTCAAATCGCGGTCATGAAGTTGGTATTTTAGATAATTTAGTGCGCCGGCACTGGGATAATGAGCTGGGGGTGCAAACTCTAACCCCAATCGCGCCAATTCAGCAACGTATACAGCGCTGGCACGATTTGACTGGTAAATCTATCGACCTTTTCATTGGCGATATTACTAATTACGAATTTCTGAGTAAGGCCCTGCACGCATTCTCGCCAGAAGCAATTGTGCATTTTGGTGAACAGCGTTCAGCACCTTTTTCAATGATTGACCGCGAACACGCGGTTATGACTCAAGTGAACAACGTAGTTGGTACGTTGAACTTGCTGTATGCGATGCGGGAAGACTTTCCTAACTGTCATATGGTGAAGCTAGGGACAATGGGTGAATACGGCACACCCAACATCGATATCGAAGAAGGATACATTACTATAGAACACAATGGGCGTAAAGATACTCTTCCTTATCCCAAGCAGCCCGGTTCAATGTATCACTTGAGTAAAGTTCATGACAGCCACAATATTCACTTTGCTTGTCGGATTTGGGGATTAAGAGCAACAGATTTGAATCAGGGCGTTGTCTACGGTGTTTTAACCGAAGAGACAGGGATGGACGAACTGCTGATTAATCGCCTTGATTACGATGGGGTGTTTGGAACTGCACTAAACCGTTTCTGCATTCAAGCAGCCATTGGTCATCCGTTGACTGTTTATGGTAAAGGTGGCCAAACTCGGGGATTTTTAGATATTCGAGATACAGTACGATGTGTTGAGATTGCAATTGCTAACCCAGCTGAATCTGGAGAATTCCGCGTGTTTAACCAATTTACCGAACAATTCAGCGTTGGTGATTTGGCTATGATGGTCAAGAAAGCCGGTAATGCAATGGGATTGAATGTTGAAATTAATCATTTAGATAATCCCAGAGTCGAGAGAGAAGAACATTACTTCAACGCCAAAAACACCAAATTATTGGATCTTGGCTTGCAGCCTCACTATCTTTCTGATTCCCTACTCGATTCTCTGTTGAACTTTGCGACAAAATACCAGGATCATGTTGATCAAAATCAAATTCTACCCAAAGTCTCTTGGCGGAGAAATTAACTAAATCTTGAAGACCGCCGGTGACAAACAACTCGAGTCATAACTCACCAACTCAGAATTTAATATTAGTCGCTTACCACCCAATGAGGAGTTGAGGTTGCAAGTCCCTAAAAATCTCACAACAGTTTCCTCAATGCTAAATACTCCAGTAGATGCTGTAACGTTATTCTGAGTTATTTTTGAAGGAACGTTGACTGTCTACAATATAGTCGTCATATTGTTATTCAGTATGACGACTAGTCATTTTAGAAAGATCAAGAATGAAATAAACATTTTTGACTACATGCTTTAGACTTCAAACCTTTGCCTTCATTTCATAGTTCATACAAGGCTTGTACTGAATAGTTGTTTATGCGAATCGCCCTGTTTACCGAAACCTTTCTACCTAAGGTTGATGGAATTGTAACACGCCTGCGTCATACCATTGACCATCTTCAGCGTAATGGTAACCAAGTCTTAGTCATTGCCCCTGATGGTGGCATTTTTGAGTATAAAGGAGCTAAAGTATATGGTGTATCGGGTTTTCCCCTGCCACTGTATCCAGAGTTAAAAATGGCATTACCTCGTCCAGCAATCGGTGAAGCATTGGAGGGATTTAAGCCAGATATCATTCATGTAGTTAACCCAGCAATTCTGGGATTAGCTGGTATATTTTATAGTAAGTATATAAACGTTCCCTTGGTCGCATCTTACCATACTCATCTGCCTCAATACCTTCAGCATTACGGTTTAGCAATGCTGGAAGGATTATTGTGGGAACTATTAAAAGCAGCTCACAATCAGGCAGCTTTAAATCTTTGTACCTCCACAGCAATGATGCAAGAACTGATAGTACACGGTATTGAAAGGGTAGATCTGTGGCAAAGAGGAGTGGATACCGAATCATTTCATCCTGACTTTGCCAGTGAGCAAATGCGATCGCGCCTGTCGCAAAATCACCCAGAAAGCCCATTGTTACTTTACGTAGGGCGTCTTTCCGCTGAAAAAGAAATTGAACGTATCAAACCAATCTTAGAAGCTATTCCCAAGGCACGGCTAGCATTAGTTGGAGATGGTCCCCATCGTCAAACACTGGAAAAATACTTCGCTGGAACAAATACTTATTTTGTTGGGTATTTGGTGGGTACAGAATTAGCTTCTGCCTTTGCTAGTGCTGATGCGTTTATTTTTCCTTCTCGAACGGAGACACTGGGATTAGTTCTCCTAGAAGCAATGGCAGGTGGATGTCCAGTCGTTGCAGCACGTTCTGGTGGCATTCCTGATATTGTCACAGATGGAGTTAATGGATATCTTTTTGAGCCAGAACAAGATGTTCAAAGTGCCATTGATGCAACTCAGCGTCTTTTGCAACAGCAACAAGAACGAGAAACTATCCGTCAAAGTGCGCGTCAGGAGGCAGAACGTTGGGGATGGGGTGCTGCTACACGCCAGCTAGAAAGCTACTATCAAAAGGTGATTTATTCTGAACTACCAAAAGTGGCATAGGGATTATTCAGTAGGTGAGTACAAATAAACAGAACTATGTTACCAACGGTAAAATATGTTACCAACGGTAAAAGAGGAAGCGTCAAACACAAAAAGATTTTTTACTTTGACTTTTACCCTTTGCCTTGGATTAAATGTGTGTAAAACTGTGAAATTACCATGAGGAGTCATCGTCGTGCGTATCTAGTTGCCTGTGGTGGCTGCAAAAAAAGCAGTTTAGTCTCAGTAACTAGTCTTATTGACAAATTAATCAGCCTATGCTTGCAAAGTCTTGCAGGGGAAACTTCTCCCGCAGAACTTTGCGCGAAAGTTGCCCAGCTTTACATACTTTTGATCAAAGGCTTTTTCCTTTACAAAAAGTTACATATTTTAGTTTGATTGTGCAAACCTGGCTTGAAAGTAAGAACAGAGGGAGGGAGTGTTAGCGCAGCGTTAACGTTTGCGCAGCGCCCCTTTTAGGGGCTAGTAGATCGGAGGTCGCCGTGGGCTGGGAGAAATATTTTCATGTGTTTTAATGTACACAGTTAATGACGACTACTTAGTTGTTAGTTACCGGTTATTAGTAGCTAAGTGTTGGTTATTTTTTGACTGACTAATTAGTACCCACGACCGACTAACCACTACTTACAACTTACTATCTACGATTTACCATATAATCTAAAATCCCCATGACACTCCTAAATGCTGGTAGCGTCTTGGCTACATTAACTGAACTGACTCAAGTGAATCGCACTCACTCCTTACTGTCTCGCGTCAAAAATCTTTCTGTTAACGAATTTGTTTGCTTACTTGACTTTATCACAGCCGAGTTTCAGCAGTTTCTTAGAGCAATCGAATTAATCAATAACGAAGCTCTAGAAACAATGCTGGAGAAAGTGCTGGAGGCGATTACACTTAAAATCGGTCAAATTTTGCAAGCAGAACACACGACAATTTTTTTAGTTGACTACGACAAAGGTCAGTTATGGTCAAAAGTTCCTCAAGAGAACACCCAAAAGGCTATAGAAATTCGGACTTCTATGACTGTTGGTATTCCTGGTCATGTTGCGAATACAGGTGAATGTTTAAACATATCTGATACCTCTACTCATCCCCTTTTTAGCCCAGAATTAGAAAAACAAATGGGCTACAAGTTCCGGAATATATTATGTATGCCCGTTTTGAGCAGCAAAAACCAAGTTGTAGCTGTGGTGCAACTTGCAAATAAAACTGTGGGTACTCCATTTGATTATGAAGATGAAGTACACTTTCGGGACTTTGCTTCTTCTATCGGTATTATCTTGGAAAGTTGCCAATCTTTCTATGTTGCAGCTCGCAATCAACGAGGTGCAACTGCTCTTTTACGCGCAACTCAGACTTTAGGACAAAGTTTGGATCTCGAAGCAACTTTGCAAATAGTCATGGAGCAAGCCCGGATTCTCATGCAAGCAGATCGCAGCACTTTATTTTTATACCGTAAAGAAATGGCTGAACTTTGGACTAAGGTAGCATCTGCAGATGGTACAACCACAATGGAAATTCGTATGCCTGATAACAAGGGTATTGCAGGCTACGTAGCATCCACAGGTGAAGCACTGAATATTCCCGATGCTTATAAAGATCCACGTTTTGACCCCACGACAGATCAAAAGACAGGGTATGCCACTCGCAATATTCTGTGTTTGCCTGTTTTTAACTCAGCAAATGAATTAATTGGCGTGACGCAGTTAATTAATAAGCATCAAGGTAGTTTTTTTACCGCATCAGAT
The DNA here is from genome assembly GCF_059505445.1 of Brasilonema angustatum. NCBI lineage: Bacteria > Bacillati > Cyanobacteriota > Cyanophyceae > Nostocales > Scytonemataceae > Brasilonema > Brasilonema angustatum. Next base: position 104,716 of record NZ_JCACKO010000151.1, read on the forward strand.
GAAGAATTTATGCGGGCTTTCAACATTCAAGCAGGGATTGCTTTAGAAAATGCCCGCTTATTTGAGAGTGTTTTATTAGAAAAACAGCATCAAAAAGATATTCTACAAAGTCTTTCGGATGCAGTCATATCTACGGATATGGAAGGAAGAATTGTTACAATAAATGGTGCTGCATTGCAGTTATTAGGTTGTCCCATTAGAGAAGCAAACGCAAAAAACAACCAGTACCTTTGGGAACAAAACTTGATTGGTCGCTTGGTCTGGGAGGTTGTGCCTATTGATAATCTACAATTGCGGCTACAAGATAGTTTAAAAACTGGGGCAAGACATTATGTGCCAGAGCAAAGTTTAACGGTAGGACTGTATGTAGAGACATTTTATGTAAAGTCTGTGCAGGACGCACCTGTCTACATTTTGGCAGTACGCGATCGCATCAACCCAAATATTTTCATTCCTTGGAATCAACCTGTAACACCTCAGTTGACCTTGCTTGATGCAGACAAGGTTCAGAAAATTGAACGTAGCATCAATCTCACCGTCAACCCCTTGACGAATCCAGAAGGCGGAGTAAGAGGTGGTTTGGTGGTTTTGGAAGACATCAGTCAGGAAAAACGCATGAAAACGACCATGTACCGTTACCTGACTCCCCGAGTCGCAGAACAAGTTATGGCATTAGGGGAAGATGCTTTGATGGTGGGCGAACGCAAAGACGTGACAATTTTGTTTTCTGATATTAGAGGTTACACCACATTAACAGAAAATCTCGGTGCTGCCGAAGTAGTATCTTTGCTGAATCAGTATTTTGAAACGATGGTCGAAGCAGTTTTTAACCATGAAGGCACCCTAGATAAGTTTATTGGTGATGCCTTGATGGCAGTGTTTGGTGCACCACTACCGTTAACGGAGAATCATGCTTGGAGAGCAATCCAGTCGGCTTTGGAAATGCGCCAACGACTGACAGAGTTTAATCAGCGGCGAGTTATCCTAAAAAAGCCACAAATCCATGTTGGTATTGGAATTAGTTCTGGAGAAGTTGTTTCTGGCAATATTGGTTCTCGAAGACGGATGGACTATACCGTCATCGGAGATGGTGTCAATTTGAGTTCGCGCCTAGAAGGCGTTACCAAGGAATATGGCTGTGATATTATCTTAAGCGAATTTACCTACCAATTATGCAGCAAACTGATTTGGGTGCGTGAGTTGGACAAAATAAGGGTAAAAGGAAAACATCAAGCAGTCAATATCTACGAGTTGATAGGCGATCGCCATACCCCCTTAGATACCAACACTCAGGAGTTTTTATTTCATTATCAAAATGGACGTGATGCTTATTTGTCACGCAATTTCCAATACGCTATTGACTGCTTTAAAGCCGCCAAAAAAATCCGACCCAAAGACCAAGCGGTTGATATTCATCTAGAAAGAACTTGTAATTATCTTAACTTACCACCCAGTGATTCTTGGGATGGTGTCTACTGTATGCTGACGAAGTAATCAACCAATTGTAGCCGTTTCTTCTGTTCGCCGTAAGCGTGTGCAAAAGGACACAAACAACTCCCAACAATGCTTAGAGGTTGGGTTAATCTTGCCCAAAATTGACGAGTTATAGCAACCGCCTTGGCGGTTAGGACATAAACTAAAGGTGTTATCGTGACCTGCTATCGTCTGCTGTGCCATGGCTAAACCCTATAGTTACGACTTCCGTCAGAAAGTGATCCAAGCCATCGAGTTAGATGGACTGAAGAAACGCGAAGCGAGTGAACTGTTCAATATCAGCCGCAACACTATCAACCTGTGGTTGCAGCGCAAAGCTGAAACAGGAGATGTTCAAGCATTGCCCAACCGCCCCCCGGTAATAACCACAAAATCACAGACTGGGAGCAGTTTCGGGCGTTTGCCAAGACTCATGGAGATAAAACCCAGGTGGAGATGGCGCAACTGTGGGAGAGTGACATCAGCGATTGCCTACGGCAGAGCTGCGCTTAACGCACAATCTCACGGGCTTTGAAGAAAATTGGCTTTACTCGAAAAAAAAGACCTATGGCTACCGTGAGCGGGATGAAGCCAAGCGACAGGCGTTTATAGATCAGTTGTCTACATTACCCCCGGATCAGATCGTGTACTTAGATGAGTCTGGTATGGATAGTCGAGACGAGTATGATTATGGTTGGAATGAAAAAGGGGAGCGCTTCCATGCACTTAAGTCAGGCCGACGCTCTGGGCGGGTTAACATGATTGCCGCGCTGTGTAACCAAAACCTCATAGCTCCTTTTACTGTTGAGGGGGCATGTAATCGAACAATATTTGAAACTTGGCTGGAAACTTGTTTGCTTCCTGTACTCCAAGCAGGACAGGTTGTAGTGATGGATAATGCGACGTTTCATAAAGGTGGACGGATTTCGCAATTGATTCAGGATGCGGGCTGTACACTGTTATACTTACCCCCCTATTAACCAGACTTCAACAAAATTGAGCAATATTTGGTTTTGCTTAAAGAGTCGAATCCGCAAAAAATTGAATCAGTTCGATTGTTTACGAGATGCCATTGAGGACGTCTTGCGTTTTGCGTCCTAACCGCCTTGGCGGTTGCTATATCAGGAACCCCCTTCCAGCTATTTTTATTTTTAAAAAGAACTACTACAAGAGGCAGCTGCGACTGCTTCCTATGAAAATCTCTCGGTTAAACCCAGAAATGGTTGCTCGTGCTAATTTTTAGTCATTTTTGTAAAGAGGTCAGTGACAACTTATTCACTGTTTCCTTGGTCTTCATCAAAAGGATGTTCGCCAATTCCCAGTTGTTTTTTGGAGTTTCTTAAATTTGTCCAAAGTTCCTTGATTTGATCGTACGCTTGCTCTGGTGGTACTTTTCCTGCTGTTTCTAAGTTACAAATGTAACTCACTTTTTGCGCGAATTCCTGCAAGTTAGCGTTGAAAACCAGGTTTTCTGGCTTGACTTGACCATAGTAGCGACCACGAGGATAGAGAAAATCATCTTTATCTACCATTTTTCTCTCCATTTACGAAATCGGCTCCCTGTTTTCTCTCAAGTGAATAACTAGTAACTTCGGTTAAGTTTCCTTTGGTTACTGATTAACTTCTTTTGCCTTCAAGTAATAATTGTATTCAACTGAACCTAAACTTGTCACGAAAGAAGGTAACATTTTTTACTTTTTAAGGATTTATCATTAACAATTCATCCAGTTAAAATTTCTGACAAGTTGATGTAAACAGCTATACTCTTATTTAAAAGTTTCTTTGTTAGCTAGACACTACGGTCTTAACCCAAAGCAAGCATTGATCCGGGTGCGTACATCATTTATTTGTTATTTATGATTAATAACTAATGACTAAAGATAAAATGATTAAGCCTAAAAGCATAAAAGCTGCCCATAGCTCCTAAACTTTACCTTTAGCCATGTCTGTTAAAACAAGAGTATACGAAGGCAAAGCTAAAATCCTCTACACGACGGATGATCCTCAAATCTTATTAGCTGAGTTTAAAGACGATGCAACTGCCTTTAATGCCCAAAAGCGGGGTAGCATAGAAAAAAAAGGAATTATAAATTGTAGCATTTCCAGTAAACTTTTTCAGCAACTGGAAACACATGGTATCAGGACTCACTATATAGACACCCCAGCTCCTGATCAAATGCGGGTCAAGGCATTGAAGATTTTGCCCCTAGAAGTCGTTGTTAGGAATATAGCTGCTGGAAGTCTGTGCCAACAAACAGGATTAGCGCTTGGGACTGTGCTAAAAAAGCCATTGGTCGAGTTTTATTATAAAAACGACCAACTTGGAGATCCATTATTGACAAGCGATCGCCTATTCCTGTTGGAACTAGCAACTCCGGAACAAGTGGATACTATTGCCCATCTAGCATTACAAATCAACAAGTCTCTTTGTGAGTTTTTCGGGCGGTGCGATATTACCTTAGTAGACTTCAAACTGGAGTTTGGCTTAGACGCACAACAGCAGTTACTATTAGCCGATGAAATTAGTCCAGATACAAGTCGATTGTGGGACAACTCCAAAGAAACGGACCCAAATCTCCGGGTACTGGACAAAGACCGTTTCCGTCGAGATTTGGGGAATGTAGAAAATGCCTACCAGGAGGTTTTACAACGAGTACTCAAAGCTATAGAAAGCAGCAAGTGAAGCAACAGAGGATATTGGAGACTCTATTACTGGAAACTAGGTTATCCCCAACCCTTCATCGGTGATCCCCAATTCCTCATACTTCTGGTAAAAAGGACAAGTAAATGAGTTTTATCGATTTTATGTCTTTTGCAATTTGCCTTATGAGGGTACATTGCAAAAGTAGAAATGTAATTTTACATAACCTTTGCTCGAAAGGATGATTGCTCCCGTGATGGTGTGTGGATGTGAAGAGGAATCTAAATAAAATGCGCTTATCTCCCGTTATAGTCACAGTTGTGGCGATTTCATCGCCTTTTGGTAGTTTACTGAGTGCAAATGCACAAACCCTCAATAGTTCAAATTCAAACCAGACAGCAGAGGTTGTCAAACCGACAGCTGATCCCGAGCATAAAGTTGTCGGGGTTTTGCCAGCAACAGCCGCTGTGGCGAAATCGGAAGTCGTAGTGCCAAGTTCCACAGAAAAGTTAACAACGACACAACCCCTCAACAGTTTTCACCAGACAGCAGAGGCTTTAAAACCTTTAACTAGCCAAACGACACAAGCTGTCAAAAATTTTTCGCAGACAGCAGAAGCTTTAAAACCTTTAACTAGTCAAACGACACAAGCTGTCAAAAATTTTTCGCAGACAGCAGAAGCTTTAAAACCTTTAAACACTCAACAGTACAAAGTTTCTGAGAAACTTCCAACTTCAGCGGCTCTAATAAAAAAGCTGATAGTGGCAAAAAGAAGTTCCACATCATCACAGCAGGTGCTAACTCCTGCACAGACGCTCTTGCAACCGGGGGGAAAGCCTCTTGCAGTACTGCCTCCCCAACGCACTGCCTCAAAAACTGCACAAAGTCTTGAGCAAACGCCTACTCCCAACACTCAACAAGATCAAATATCCCCCCAAACTCCTACTACCACTCCCGCACCACAAAATAATAATCAGCTTCCAAGCATTCAACAACAAACACCTGCTCCTAACAATCAACAGCAGCAGACACCTCTTTTAACTCCTAGTACTCCCACCACGCCAAACCGAATTAATCAACCAGGAACTCAACCTGGACAAAATTCTCCACAAACACCTGCTCCTAACAATCAACAGCAGCAGACATTTCCCCAAACTCCCGGTACTCCCACCACGCCAGATGGAACCAATCAACCAGGGACTCAACCCACATCCCCACAAACTCCAGGAAGTCCCCAACTAGAACAATCCCCAGAAGCATCTGAACCCCGCGTACTAGTTTCTGAAGTCTTCATTAAATCTGAAACTGGGCAACAACTACCCCAGCAATTAGAAGATCAAGTTTATCGAGTCATTCGTACCCAGCCAGGACGAACAACAACGCGTTCCCAATTACAAGAGGATATCAATTCCATCTTCGCCACTGGTTTCTTCTCCAACGTCCAAGCAGTACCCGAAGATAGCCCCTTGGGAGTGCGGGTGAGCTTTATTGTACGACCCAACCCCGTCCTGACTAAAGTGCAGGTACAGGCAAATCCTGGCACGAACGTTTCCTCCGTACTACCAGCTAATACTACGGATGAAATATTCAAAGAGCAGTACGGCAAGATACTCAACTTGCGTGACTTACAAGAAGGCATCAAGCAATTAACCAAGCGCTATCAAGACCAAGGTTATGCACTCGCAAACGTGATCGGAGCACCGCAAGTCTCTGACAACGGTATTGTCACCTTGCAAGTAGCAGAAGGAGTTGTAGGAAATATCCGAGTTCAATTCCGCAATAAAGAAGGTCAGGTAACAAACGATAAGGGACAACCAATCCGGGGACGCACGCAACCTTATATCGTGACAAGAGAACTGGAATTGAAGCCAGGAAAAATCTTTAACAAAAACACAGTGCAAAAAGATTTACAAAGGGTGTTTGGACTAGGGCTGTTTGAAGATGTAAATGTTTCCCTTGACCCCAGTAAAGACCCCACTACAGGCGCAGCAGATCCCAGTAGAGTGGATGTGGTTGTCAACGTGGTTGAGCGCAACAGCGGTTCGATTGGAGCTGGTGCTGGTATTAGTTCTGCTAGTGGTTTATTTGGTTCTGTCAGCTATCAGCAGCAAAACCTCAATGGCAGAAATCAAAAATTAGGAGCAGAGGTACAAATCGGAACACGAGATGAATTTTTGTTTGACCTCCGTTATACAGACCCCTGGATCGGAGGTGATCCATACCGAACTTCTTATACGGCAAATCTCTTCCGTCGTCGGTCGATTTCCTTGATTTTTGAAGGTCAGGATAAAAACATTGAGACTTATAATCCTAGCAAACCCGGCGACGGTGGCGATCGCCCCCGCGTCACGCGTTTAGGAGGCGGTGTTAACTTTACTCGTCCCTTGTCCAAAAATCCCTTTGAGAGGTCGCAATGGACAGCTTCAGCTGGTTTGCAGTATCAACGAGTTGCTATCAAAGATGCTGATGGCGATATTAGAAAGCAGGGACGTCTTGAAGGCGATACAACCACCGATAAGCTTATTGAGTTAACCCAATCTGGACAAGGTGAAGACGATTTACTGTTATTACAACTGGGTATTGCACGTGACCTGAGAAATAATCCCTTGCAACCTACTAAGGGTTCCTACTTCCGCGTTGGTCTTGATCAGTCGGTACCCATAGGACTGGGGAGTATTTTACTAACTAGGTTGCGGGGTAGCTACAGTCAATACTTCCCTGTCAGCTTTATTAACTTTAGTAAAGGACCGCAAACCATAGCTTTCAATCTTCAAGCGGGAACAGTCCTGGGTGACTTACCTCCTTACGAAGCCTTCTCTCTTGGTGGTAGTAACTCCGTCCGAGGATATGACGAAGGAGGTTTAGGCAGTGGACGCAGTTTCGTACAAGCTTCGCTTGAGTATCGCTTCCCCGTATTCTCAGTAGTGAGTGGCGCAGTCTTTTTTGATTTTGGTACCGATTTGGGAAGCGGAACCAGACCAGCTGAGGTGCTGAACAAAAACGGGACTGGCTACGGCTATGGTCTTGGAGTACGCGTACAGTCTCCTTTAGGACCAATTCGTATTGACTACGGTATCAGCGATGATGGAGATAGCCGTATCAACTTTGGTATTGGTGAAAGGTTCTAAGTGGTCATTAGTCATTAGTCATTGGTCATTGGTCATTCTTTGACAATTGATTAAAGACGAAAGACAAAAATACAATATGCAACAACACACATTAGCAGATGAAATCATCCAAACAGGGGTAGGACTGCATAGCGGAGTTACTACCCAAGTTCGGATACGACCAGACGCACCCGGAAGTGGACGCTTCTTTGTACGTGTGGATTTGCCTAATACTCCAATCATTCCAGCCCAAGTCGCAGCAGTTAATCAAACGATGCTTTCGACTCAGTTGGGTAAAGGTGAGGCATACGTCCGCACGGTTGAGCATTTGCTGGCGTCCCTTGCTGCAATGGGAGTGGATAACGCCCGAATTGAAATTGACGGTCCAGAAGTGCCGCTTTTAGATGGTTCGGCAAAGGTGTGGACAGATGCGATCGCTCAAGTTGGCTTAAAGTCACAAAACTTAACTGAGGACAAAGCTCCTCTTGTCATTGACCAGCCAATTTGGGTGCGTCAGGGCGATGCTTTTGCCTGTGCGCTTCCAGCCCCAGAAACTCGCTTTACCTACGGCATTGATTTCGATTTGGCAGCAATAGGTAATCAATGGCACAGTTTATCACTAGACACAAAAAAAGAAAATCCTTATGATAACTTTTTGACAGAAATTGCTCCTGCCCGTACCTTTGGTTTATTGCATCAAATCGAACATTTACAGCAGACAGGGTTAATTAAAGGTGGAAGCTTAGATAATGCACTTGTTTGTGGACCAGAAGGTTGGCTAAATCCACCATTAAGATTTCCAAATGAGCCAGTACGTCATAAAATCTTGGATTTAGTAGGAGATTTAAGTTTACTTGGAATTTTCCCCTGCGCTCATTTCTTGGCGTACAAAGCCAGCCACAATTTACACGTTCAACTGGCACAAAGGATCTTAGATTTTAGATTTTAGATTTTAGATTGGTTCTCAAATCCAAAATCCCAAATCCAAAATCAAAAGGGGGAGGTTCAAACAAGCACCTACGGAAAAACAAACATAGAAAATAAATAACAGTGTCCATGTCAACCGTCACCGAACAAGCCAATACCACTGATGTTCCCACACCAGCATCTACCAATGACCAAGCGGATGATACGACCACAAACAAGTCGGACAATCAAATCACTTACTCTATCGAAGACATTCAAAAGCTGCTACCCCACCGCTACCCCTTTGCACTCGTAGACCGGATTATTGAATATGTGCCTGGAAAACGAGCTGTTGGTATTAAAAACGTCACGATCAATGAACCCCATTTTCAAGGTCATTTTCCGGGACGTCCAATTATGCCAGGAGTGCTGATTGTAGAAGCAATGGCACAAGTCGGCGGTATTGTTTTAACTCAACTTCCAGAATTGGAAGGTGGGCTGTTTGTCTTTGCTGGTATCGATAAAACTCGCTTCCGCCGTCAAGTTGTACCAGGAGATCAACTGGTGATGACTGTGGAACTGTTGTGGGTAAAACAACGTCGTTTCGGTAAGATGCAAGCTCGCGCCGAAGTTGATGGTCAACTCGCTACTGAAGGCGAACTAATGTTTTCCCTCGTATCCTAAAAATTTGCTTTTGTGGTAAAGGCGTGGTAAAGGCATGACCGTGACGTGCCTTTATCAAATCCTGATTCAAACAGTGAACAGTAAACAGTGAAAACTGATAACTGGTAACTGATAACTGGTAACTGGTAAGGATATCAGTAAAAGACACAAGCCACAATAGCATTATTATTTGAGTTCTATATTTTTCGACACCCTCACACTTGAGTAGCTTACCTCACACTTTCGGCTACTAGCTAACTAAACTCTCAGCGCTCAAGTCTGTTCTGGAGATGCACCCTTGAAAACCCTCATTCATTCTACTGCTGTTATTCATCCTAGTGCCCAATTGCATCCGACAGTGGAAGTTGGTCCTTATGCTGTTATTGGAGGGCATGTTAAAGTAGGTCCTGAAACCACCATCGGCGCTCATGCTGTACTAGAAGGACCTTTGGAAATTGGGGCACGAAATCAAATTTTTCCGGGCGCGGTTATTGGCATGGAACCCCAAGACCGGAAATATGATGGCGAATTGAGCTGGGTAAAAATCGGAGATGATAATCGCATTCGCGAATACGTCACGATTAACCGCGCAACTGGTGCGGGTAAAGAAACTAGCATCGGAAACGGTAACTTATTGATGGCTTATGTCCATGTCGGTCATAATTCTGTGATAGAAGACAATGTGACGATTTCTAATTCTGTAGCGATCGCCGGTCACGTCCACATAGAATCACGATCAGTTATTAGTGGAGTTCTTGGAATTCATCAATTTGTCCATATTGGTAGCTTCGCAATGGTGGGAGGCATGAGCCGCATTGAGCGAGATGTCCCTCCATATATGCTCGTAGAAGGGAATCCATCGCGAATTCGTTCACTAAACCTTGTGGGACTCAAACGCGGTGGTTTTACCACTGAGGAGTTTCAAATCCTTAAAAAAGCCTTCCGCATTCTTTATCGTTCTGAGTTGCTTTTTAAAGACTCCTTAGAACAGCTAGAAATCCTAGGGGATACTCAACAGTTACAGCATCTGCGTCGCTTTTTGCTACTTTCTCAAATGCCAGGAAGACGTGGCTTAATTCCTGGTAAGGGAAAAGTCGCCGCAAGTGACGAATCTTAAGTCAGAAAACAAGGGGATAAGAAAATATATAAGGGGAGATGAGGGAAAAGCAGACGAAATGAGAAAAGGAAATTATCCCTCTCTCCCTTCCTCTCTCCCTCCCTCCCTCTCTCCCTATTCCTAAATTTATAAATGCGTATATTTATCAGTACTGGCGAAGTATCTGGTGACCTGCAAGGGTCGCTACTGATTACTGCACTCAAGCGCCAAGCTGCGGCGGCTGGCTTGGATTTAGAAATTGTGGCGCTGGGTGGCGAAAAAATGGCTAGTGTTGGAGCCACCCTTATAGGTAATACCAGCGAGATTGGCTCGGTGGGTATTTTGGAATCACTGCCTTATGTATTACCAACACTCCAAATGCAGCAACGGGCGATCGCCTATCTCAAGCAAAATTCACCTGACTTGGTGATACTGATTGACTACATGGGACCAAATTTGGCAATTGGTAATTATATTCGCCGGAACTTGTCACATCTTCGTGTAGTGTATTATATTGCACCACAGGAATGGGTTTGGTCGCTTAATTCACGTAATACCAATATGGTTGTTGGTATCACAGACAAGCTGCTAGCAATCTTTCCAGAGGAAGCGCGTTACTTCCAAGAAAGAGGAGCAAAAGTGACCTGGGTAGGGCATCCTTTAGTAGATAGAGTCCAAAACTTTCCCAGTCGAGAAGATGCTCGTGCCAAGTTAGGAATTGCGGAAGATGTGATCAGTGTTGCTCTTCTCCCCGCTTCTCGTCGCCAAGAACTAAAACATCTTCTGCCTGTGATGTTTCAGGCGGCTCAGGTGATTCAAGCAAAATTACCTAATGTGCACTTTTGGATACCTCTGTCTCTTGAAATCTATCGAAAACCTATAGAAAAAGCAATACAGCGGTACGGTTTGCGAGCTTCTGTGGTGTCTGAAAAAACTCAGGAAGTGATCGCCGCCGCTGATTTAGCAATCACTAAATCTGGTACAGTTAACTTGGAATTGGCACTGTTGAAAGTGCCTCAGGTTGTCCTGTACCGACTTCATCCGATTACGGCTTGGATTGCGCGGAGTGTGCTCAAAGGTTCTATACCTTTTGCATCGCCACCCAATTTAGTTGTGATGAAGCCAATTGTGCCAGAGTTTTTACAAGAAAAAGCGACTCCAGAGAACATCACCGAAGCAGCGTTAGAAATACTGGTTAATGCAGAACGTAAAAACCAAATATTGACAGATTATGAAGAAATGCGGCAGTGTTTGGGAGAATTGGGAGTGTGCGATCGCGCCGCCAAAGAAATTTTGCAAATGCTACCAAATTTTGAGCATTAGATTTTTAATTAGTTTAAAAGTCAATTATTCAGGGTAAAGGCGTTGCTAACAGCACCCTTATTCGTTTTTTATTTAAAATTCACATGTGAGTGGCTTAAACATCCAACATGATTGACAGTAATAAGAAAGAAAGACCTATAGCTGTTGATTTATTTGCTGGTGCTGGTGGCATGACTCTTGGTTTTGAGCAAGCAGGATTTGACGTGCTTGCTTCTGTTGAAATTGATCCAATTCATTGTGCAACACATGAATTTAATTTTCCTTTTTGGACTATTTTTTGTAAAAGTGTTGTTGATATTACAGGAGTAGAAATTAGAAGCAACTCTTCTATTGGTGATCGAGAAATAGATGTAGTCTTTGGCGGATCACCTTGTCAAGGTTTTTCCTTGATAGGTAAGCGTCTTTCTGATGATCCTCGTAATTCCCTAGTTAAAAACTTTATACATTTAGTTCTCGAATTGCAGCCAAAGTTTTTTGTTTTAGAAAATGTTAAAGGAATAACTCTAGGAAAGCACAGAGACTTTCTTTCAGTCATCATTAATGAATTTGAGCAAAGTGGTTACAAAGTTCGCAAAGATTACAAAGTCTTAAATGCTTCTGAATACGGAGTGCCACAGAATCGCGAAAGACTATTTTTACTAGGTTGTCGTCAGGATTTAGAATTACCAAATTATCCTGCAGCCCTGACTAGACCTGCAAAATTAAATAAAGCAGGTTTTCAAAACCAACTACCATTAAGTCCAACAGTGTTTGATGCAATTGGCGATTTACCTGAAGTAGAAGATTATATAGAGCTTTTTGAAAAAGATTCGGTGATAGCAGAATTTGGTAAACCAAGTGATTACAGTAGACAACTTCGTGGTTTTTGCTATACAGATAAGGACTATTCATATGATCGTAAATATGACTCTAGAATGCTCACCTCAAGTTTAAGAACAAAGCATAATTTAGAATCTATAAAAAGGTTTAAAGCTACTCCCGGCGGAAAAATAGAACCTATTAGCCGCTTTTATAAACTTGCTCCTGAAGGAATATGCAATACACTTAGAGCAGGAACACCAAGTAATAGAGGAGCTTTTACTTCTGCTAGACCAATTCACCCATCTACCCCAAGATGTATTACTGTGCGTGAAGCTGCACGTTTACATTCTTATCCAGATTGGTTCAGATTTCATGTCACAAAATGGCATGGATTTCGACAAATAGGAAATTCAGTTCCACCTTTATTAGCTAAGGCTGTAGCATCAGAAATTATTAAATTTCTTGGTTTTTGCCCATCTAAACCTAGAATTATACAAGAACTAGGAAACGAAAATTTACTGATGTATGATATGTCTAAAGCTGCTGAACATTACGGTGTTAATTCACGTATTATAGAATTAAGAAAAAGAAAATAAAAAATATTTATAACATTGTGATTTTTAAAATTCCAAGATGACTAACCCACTTAAATTAAATAACTATAAGAAAGAAATAGCGGATTTGTACAGCCGCAGAAGCCAAACTTACGATAATTCAAATTGGCATATTCAGATTGCTCATAGCCTGATTGAGTACGCACAAATAAAACCTGGACAACACGTTTTAGACATTGCAACTGGCACAGGTATGGTCGCGATTGAAGCGGCTCAAATTGTAGGATCTCAAGGACGCGTCATCGGCGTGGATATTTCAACTGGAATGCTTGAGATAGCAAGGCAAAAAGTTGAAACATTAGGTTTTGCGCATGTTGAATTTCAGCTTGCGGATGCGGAAGCACTGAACTTTTCCGCCGATAGTTTTGACACAATTTTGTGTTCCTCTGCGCTGATTTGGATGGCTGATATTCCAGCCGCCTTGCGTCAATGGATGCGATTTCTTAAACCAGGTGGACTTATTGGCTTTCATGCATTTGCAGACACTGCTTTTGTTGGAGGCGTCGTTGTGCAGAAAGTCGTCGAAAAGTATGGCATTTCATTAGCGTTGAGTAAACCAACAGGAACGGTTGAAAAGTGCCATGACTTGCTCCAGCAAGCAGGATTTGAGGCAATTGAAATCAAGCCTGAGCAATATGGTAGCTACATCAGCTTAGAGCAAGCAAAACAAATGTGGACAGGAGGTTCCCATCCAGCACCGGGACAATTTCCAAATCCTTTATCGCAACTTTCATCACAGCAGTTAGTACAAGTCAGGGCTGAGTTTGAAGCAGAACTAGAAGCATTAAACACAGACCAAGGGGTTTGGAATGATATCACCATCTTTTTTACATTTGGTCGTAAGCCCGCAAACAGCAGTGAGTTGTGTTAAGAAATAGGGAAATATCATGCCCAAGCTCGGAAAAACGTGCTATCTTCCCAAACTGCAGCACTACGCTGCTCAATTGCAGCTAATTCCTTGTTTCCAAGAGGTTGGAAAGCTTGAGCAACATTGACGTTATCTTCTAATTGCTTGACCGTTTCAGCCGCAATGACGCAACACTGAACACCCGCTTGGGACAAACTATATCCCATAGCTTGCTGCATCCCACTTAAACCGCCTGGTTTGAACAACCGACCATAAGCTGGTACTTTCATCGCAATCACGCCAACATTCTTTTGTTGTGCGATCGGAAGAACAACTGGGAGAAATGGACGGGGGTGGTGTTTGTCAGCAGCGTTGACGGGGATAAGCGTTGTGTGGAACGGATAGCGACGCAATCCTTCAGCAATCACTTCTGGATCGTGGTGCCCGGTTATGCCAACAAAGCGGACGAGTTTTTGCTGCATCGCCTCTTCTAAAGCTTTGACTGCACCAGATGAACTAAAGATGGTGTTGAGTTCTTCGCGCGAAGAGACGTGATGCAATTGCCACAAGTCAAGATGATCTGTGTTTAAACGTTTAAGACTTCTTTCTAACTCTCGCCATGCACCATCACGATCTCTTTTATCTGTCTTGCTTGCCAGAAAAATTTTTGACCGATAAGATGGTAGTACTTTCCCTAAATAATCTTCACTTGGTCCGTAGTCAGCGGCAGTATCAAAGTAACGAATGCCTAGGTCAAGTGCTTTTTTAATAATAGCCACAGCATCACGTTGTTTTCCTTCCGAAGACAAAGGCGTTTGACCTGCTCCTCCTAAGCCAAAAATGGGGACTTTGACTTTTGTGCGTCCCAGCACTCGTTCTGGCATAGTCGCTGGTGGTTTAGCAGTGTCAGCGACTTGTTGTTGCAAGGTAGATGCTCCTACAATACTGCCTGTGACAGCAACACCAGTGATAAGGAAGTTACGCCGCGTCGTGTTTCCTGACATAGTTTGCTTACTGGGATAAATCTGCTTTTCTTTCTGTATGTTAGCCCAGAGTCACTGTGGGCAGTGGATTGTAAAAACTAATTCAATACGGCATTTTGCCTAGCAAACTCTCGATGAATTTGATACTGGATAATTTTTTGCTGTGCCATTGGGTAATCCTGACTAGAAGTTGGCACGTTTTCTAAAAGTCTAATTGCTTGTTTCCACCGATTAAGAACTATTTGCCACTCATCTTTAGTTTGCGCTGACTTTGTTAGCTGTGCTGCGATTTTACCTTTGCTAATAGCCCGATCAAAAGTGTTATCTTTAGTTTTAGGAGCAGATTCACGAGTAATTTCTAGTGGTTTTTCTAAAGAGATACTTGCAGATGAAAAAGTTTGTTGAACTTCTGGTAAGTTAGCAAACAGATATACCCATAAAGCAACTATGGAAATTAAACTAAATGTGAAAAATATCTTGGACAACTTTCGATTTTTCACTAAAAAATCAACAATTTTTGGCTTTTTAGTTGGTACTTGAGCAGTTTTTTGGATTTCTGTAGCATCAGTTTTCTTTGGCTGAGTTTCATCAGTCTTAACATCGGCTGGTGCATCATTTATTGTCTTTGCACTTTCCGATTCAGCATTAACAATATCAGCAAAAATCAAATAAGACTTAAATGAATACTCAATTTGGTAAAAAATAGCAGCGCTGATGATCCAAAAAATAGCAAAGATTGCTTGTATATTTTTGTGAGGTTGAGTGTGGCTGTCAATGATTGTTTCGTAGTTGAGTTTAAATAGAGGTAAAAAAGGAGTAGAAAACAAGATTGCAATTAAAGTTGAAAGGACAAACACAAGCCAACTATATAAACTTTCCCACCAACTTATCAATCCAGGAACAAATCCTTTGATATTGATTGTCCCTTCTCCTGGAATAACAGGGATGAAACGACTAATAAAAAAGTGATGAAAAAAGGCGATCGCAGGTATCGGTAATATAGCGACTAATATTACCAATATGGTAAGTAGTTCTGGGTTATCTGACCATTTAGCGAAATTAAAGTCCAAACCGTTGCTACGCCTTATCAAAGCGAGCAACCCAGTCATAAACACTGATAAGATCAAGGCATTTAACCAAGAACTGGGGTAAGGAAACCATCTGGGTAATTTAAGCTTTCTCATCTCACACCTACTTTGCTTGACTTAAGTGGACAGATGTCTACATTTCCAAAAGACAGGGTAGTTGCGTAGCTGCTTGTTATTAAACCTGATAATTGCAACATTAGACTGTAACATCTCAACAGGAAACTTTTTGTTGCATTAAACAATACTGGTGTGCTAAAGAGTAACCTATGAAATCTCATATTAAAATGATATTTTATTGCATCTATCTAAAGTATGAATTAATTTGCATGAAGAAAAAAGAGTAAAGTTATACACTTCCATATTCGGAACGATTTCGCAAACTCCAAAATTTCAACTCAAGCTAAAAATATGAAGATTTCGCAACGTCATGCTTGGTCTTTGACAGTGGATGAAGCTAGAAAAATTCAAGAAAACCTAAGATATGAGGTCATTACCGAAGATAAACTCAAAGAACCCATACAATATGTAGCTGGGGTAGATATGGGTTTTGAAGCGGATGGGACAATTAGCCGTGCAGCTGTCGCAGTCCTAAGTTTTCCTGATTTACAGCTACAAGAAACAAGCCTAGCATGCCGTCCGACAACATTTCCTTACATCCCTGGGTTCCTCTCATTTCGTGAAATACCCGCTGTACTAGATGCACTGGAAAAGATTCAAACAATACCACACCTTATTTTGTGTGATGGACAGGGAATTGCTCATCCTCGAAGATTTGGTATAGCTTGCCATTTGGGTTTAATTGTGGATATACCTACAATCGGTGTAGCTAAATCGTTGCTTATTGGTAAGCATGAAGATTTGCCAGAAACACGCGGTAGTTGGCAACCACTCATAGATAAAGGAGAAACAATTGGAGTTGTTTTACGGACGCGTACAAATGTAAAACCACTCTATATATCTAGCGGTCATAGAATTACTTTACCTACAGCAATTGATTATGTATTGCGTTGTACGACAAAATATCGGCTGCCAGAAACAACACGCATAGCCGATAAACTGGCGTCTGGAAAATAATCACAATAACCAAGATTGCGAACAGTGAATCAGCGCTATGGAGAATGGTAACCTGAAGCTAGGTGTCACAATGGTTGAAGTGGGTGTTCAATCTATCACGTTCATAAGTCAGACGAAAGAACTTGCAGGTGCTGGATACCCTTACGGAAAGCATCCTAATAATTTATGACTCCTGAAACAATCAATAATCCATTTCTCCGCCTCAAAGTTCGCTCTTTGCTGCTGCGGCTTTTCCTGATATCTTTCGTCCTTGGTTTGGGGCTGGGGCTAATTCAAGTTGCCAGACCGTTGAATTTCAACCCTCAAGTCTTGAATCTCGTCCTTTACATTTTCGTGTTCGGGTTACTTTCGCTTTGGACACTGGCAGACTTCAAGCGCTTAGGAATTCACCTTAAGTACGTTGTTGGTCGATTGCCAAATAACCATAAGTGGTTGCCAAAGGTCGGCTTAGTTCTTCTGTTGATACTATTTTCTATTGGTTCCTACCTGGTCTTGTTGTACCTACTGTCATTAGTCACTCCATCACTTGTAGATAGAATCCTACATGACGTTGCCAAAACGCCAATACCTCAAACGACTGCACCAGTGTTGTTCAATTTGCTGCAAGCGATCGTATTAGTGATTGTCGCCCCAATTACGGAAGAATTCCTCTTTAGAGGGATTATTTTGCAACGCTGGGCAAGTAAGTGGGGCATTCAAGCAGGATTGTTGGGTTCCTCGCTTTTATTCGGCATCGGGCACGCGAATTTTCTGGGATTGTCTATGGTAGGAATGGTTTTAGGGCTGTTATACCTCCGGACACGCTCGCTCATGGTACCCATTGCCTGCCATGCGATGAATAATTCTTTTGTAGTGGTCATGAGTCTGTTAAACACTGTTTCAAAACCTACCCCAGCCATCAACAGCCTAGAACAGTTACGTCATAGCTTGTGGTTCGGTATCGTGTTTATAGTTCTCTCACTACCTCTTTTAGTACGCTTTGTTTCGCAAAACTGGCCACGCAAAGATGCAGCCATCCCCTACTTCATCAACTCTTCTCAAAAAGAGTCATGAAAAAATTACACAATAGATATAGAAATGTATAGAATCTTATAAAAATATAAAAAACACATTTTAAAGATGCAGACATTTGAAGCAAGTTCCCTAATGCATCTGTCAGTTGTACCAAAACGTTGCCAGCCTCTAAAAATTGTGGCGTTAGGAGATAGTTTAGTATATGGATTTGGCGATCCAGAAGGAGGCGGCTGGGTCGAACGACTACGACGATGTTGGATGTTAGCAGATAGCCCAGGTCATGTTCTTTACAATTTGGGAGTGCGGGGCGATCGCATTCAGCAAGTATCACAAAGGTTAGGAGTTGAATTTCGCCACCGGGGTGAACTGCGAAACCAAGTTCCCGACTTGATTATTCTTTCAGTAGGAGTCAATGATTCCGCACGGCTAGGTCGTCTCAACGGACGAAACTATACAGATTTTGCGGTTTTTGAATCACACATTACATTTTTACTTGACCAGGCACAGCAATTATGTCCGGTTTTATTTGTAGGCATGGTACCAGTTGATCAAGCCAAAATGCCATTCATGAATTGCTTTTACTATAATCATGCCGACCAGCACCGTTACAAAGAAGCTATCCGAGTTGCTTGTACCGCAAGGAAAATTCCCTATCTCGACATTTTCCAAAAATGGATGGAGCGCACTGAAGCTTGGAGACTCAAACGTTTGAGCAAAGACGGTCTTCATCCAAATACACTTGGGTATCAAACTCTGTTGGAAGATGTTATCAGTTGGGAAGCGTTTGCTTCTTACAACTATAGTTCGTGTGAGTGAGAACTCACTCAACAATCTCGTCCACTGCATTAGTGGAAATCTGGCGCAATGCCTTAAACTTCTGTGCCTTTGGGTAGATGTAAGAAGGACTCTTACATATGCTACATTTAAGCGCTACTATCCCACGTAGTATCGTTACGAGCGCTATTCAAAATCAAAAGTATCTGCACCCCCTGACGTGAAGGCAACTGTTCCGGAAGACATATTTATTGGTGACAGCGAGATGGCAATGCTGATGCGGACGCACTCGTGGTCAGCTTCCCCACTCGGTCCAATTAATCAGTGGCCGGGGAGCCTCCGCACCGCCGTAAACATCTGCCTGAACTCTCGCTTTCCGATGGTGATCTGGTGGGGAAAAGAACTGGTACTGCTGTATAATGATGCTTGGCGACCAATTTTGGGAAGTAAGCACCCTACAGCGTTAGGTAGACGCGGACAAGAATTCTGGCAAGAGAATTGGGACATCATTGGCACGCAGCTCAATAGCGTTATGGCGACTGGAAAGGCAACCTGGGCTGAGGACTTGCTATTGCCAACAAATCGACACGGATATCTCGAAGAAGCATACTATACCTACTCTTATAGCCCCATCTTCTTAGAAACAGGAGAAGTGGGTGGGGTGTTCACAGCCGTTGCTGATACGACAGAGGGCGTCTTAGGTGAACGACGCACAAAGACACTGCGGGATCTCGCAGGTCAAGCAGTCCAGGCAAAGACCCCTGAGCAAGCCTGTAGAATGGCGATGCAAACACTTAGCGAAAATCCGGCAGATATTCCCTTTGCCCAGCTTTATCTGCTCAATCCTCAGCGATCTCAGGCAGTCCTGCAAGGACGAACTGTTTCAAACATCAACTTAATAGCTGCTCCTGACTGTGTAGATTTGACTCAAAATAGCAGTGACTCCCCCTGGTCGCTGGTTTCGGTGGTAGAAAGTGGACAAGCTGTGCTAATCGAAAACTTAGTACAACAGTTTGGGAAAGTGCCCGCAGGACCATTGCAGCTACCCCTCCAACAAGCATTGGTTTTGCCCATTCGCGCTTCAGGGCAGGACACAGTGGTAGGAATGCTGGTGATGGGAGTTAATCCAAGTCGGGTGCTGGATGAAGACTACCGCAACTTCTTTGAGATGACAACAGGACACATCGCAAGTGCGATCGCCAACGCCCGTGCTTATGAAGAAGAACGCAAACGCGCAGAGGCGCTGGCTGAGTTAGACCGTGCTAAGACGACCTTCTTTAGTAATGTAAGTCATGAGTTTCGCACTCCCCTAACGCTGATGCTGGGTCCCTTGGAAGATGTACTCGCAAATCCGGCAGGACTGCAGACGAGGGAACGCGAACAACTGGAGACGGTGCATCGCAATTCCCTGCGTTTACTCAAGCTGGTGAATACCTTACTGGACTTCTCCCGAATTGAGGCAGATCGCATTCAGGTAGTTTATCAACCAACTGACCTGGCGTTGCTAACAGCAGATTTGGCAGGAGTATTTCGCTCAGCGATCGAACGCGCAGGGATGCGCCTATTGGTAGACTGTCCCCCCCTGCCGGAATTGGTGTATGTAGACCGGGAAATGTGGGAGAAGATTGTGCTGAACTTGCTCTCCAATGCCTTCAAATTCACGTTTGAAGGAGAAATCGCTGTTATTTTGCACGCTCGCAATGACCACATTGAGTTAGAAGTGCGGGACACGGGCACGGGGATTCCAGCGAACGAGCTACCCCATATCTTTGAACGATTCCATCGGGTGCATGGCGCAAAGGGACGAAGTTACGAAGGGTCAGGCATTGGTTTGTCGTTAGTTCAGGAACTGGTGCGGCTGCATGGCGGTAGAGTTGAGGTGAGCAGCGTTGTGAATCAGGGGACGAGATTCACCGTGTCAATTCCCACAGGATATGCTCACTTACCAAGCGACCGCCTAGAT
This sequence comes from Brasilonema angustatum, assembly GCF_059505445.1. Taxonomy (NCBI): domain Bacteria; kingdom Bacillati; phylum Cyanobacteriota; class Cyanophyceae; order Nostocales; family Scytonemataceae; genus Brasilonema; species Brasilonema angustatum. The sequence continues at coordinate 125,083 of NZ_JCACKO010000151.1, forward strand.
GCAAGCCGTACCCTCGCATCAACAGCAGTGACAACCGCAACTTATGTAGAAGAAGCGTTGCGGTTCCTACCAAACGTAGAAAATACAGAAGCAGAAGGAACAGGAAAAGAGTTTTTCTACTCTACCTCCTCTGCGTCCCCCAAATCTCTTGTCTGCCCTGCCATCTCTGGCCGTATTCTTCTGGCTGACGACAACGCTGATATGCGCGACTACGTGAAGCGCTTGTTGAGCCAATGTTATGAAGTTCAAACAGTGGGAGATGGAGTAGCTGCTTTGGCTGCCATTCGTCAGCAGATTCCTGATCTGGTACTTACGGATGTTATGATGCCAGAAATGGATGGATTTGAGTTGTTGCGATCGCTGCGGGCAGATCCGCAAACACGTGAGTTACCCATAATTTTGCTTTCCGCTCGCGCAGGGGAAGAATCTCGTATTGAAGGATTGGAAGCAGGAGCTGATGACTACCTGATCAAACCGTTTTCTGCCCGTGAACTGTTAGCTCGTGTTGAATCAAACCTGAAGATGTCTCGGTTGCGTCAGGAAGCGGCGCGGCGTGTTGCTGCACAGTATGCCGTCGCCAGGGTGGTCGCTGAGGTGACCACCCGGTCTGATGCTGTTCGTTTGATTCTGCAATCTCTGTGTGAAAATCTAGGATGGCAACTGAGTATATTTTGGAGTGTGGATCGTCAGTCCAATAGCCTGCACCAAGTGAATCATTGGCATGTACCCACCGTTAACGTTGAAACGTTTATACAAGCAAACCAACACACGACCTTTACGCCTGGTGTAGGGCTACCGGGTCGTGTTTGGGCAAGTGGTCAACCCCTTTGGATTTCAAATCTCGCCGTAGATGACAACTTTCCCAACGCAGAATTTGCCGCAACAGAAGGACTACGTGGTGTATTTGGCTTCCCGATTGTGTTGAATAACCAAGTATTAGGGATTATTGAGTGTTTTAGTACTCAAATCCAAGCACCAGATGCAGACTTGCTCCAGATAGTAGCGGCGATCGGCATTCAGCTTGGTCAGTTTATCGAGCGTAAACGAGCAGAGTCAGCGCTACAGCAGAGTGAACAGAAGTACCGTCGCATTGTGGAAACCGCCAGCGAAGGCATTTGCATCATTGACGCATACAGTCGAACAACTTACGTCAACCCACAAATGGCTGAAATACTCGGTTACACCTCTGAGGAAATAATTAGTCGTTCTTTGTTTGAGTTTATTTACCAAACAGATCGGGTGGAAGCAGAACAACTGCTGGAGCAACGGCGGCAGGGGATTGGTGGACAATTTGAATTTTGTCTGCGTCGTAAAGATGGCACTCCTGTATGGATTCTTTTTAGCACCAGCCCGATGATGAATGAAAACGGTGAATTCCTCGGTGCTTTAGCAATGGTGACCGATATCAGCGATCGCAAACAGGCAGAAGCAGAGCGAGAACAACTCCTCCAGCGTGAACGAGCCGCACGCGCCGAAGCAGAGACAGCAAATCGGATCAAAGATGAGTTTTTAGCAGTCCTCTCCCATGAACTACGTTCTCCCCTCAACCCCATCCTCGGTTGGTCAAAAATACTTCAAACTCGTAAGCTCGATCAAGCCCAGACGAGTCAAGCCCTGAGTGTCATCGAACGCAATGCCAGGTTGCAGTCCGAACTGATTTCAGATTTGCTGGATGTCTCGCGAATCTTACAAGGAAAACTCAGCTTGAATGTTTCGCCGGTCGATTTGGTAACGACGATTCAAGCCGCAATGGAAACGGTGCGGCTGGCGGCCCAAACCAAATTAATTCAAATTCAGACAATGCTGGAACCGAATGTAGGACAAGTTTTAGGAGACTCAAGCCGATTACAGCAAGTTATTTGGAATCTGCTTTCAAACGCAGTCAAGTTCACCGATGTAGGCGGACGAGTAGACATCCGATTGCAGCGCGTTGGATCTTGTGCCCAAATCACCGTCAGCGATACGGGTAAAGGCATTCACCCCGACTTTCTCCCCCATGTGTTTGAATACTTCCGCCAAGCAGATGCTGCTACAACCAGAAAGTTCGGTGGACTGGGGTTAGGGCTGGCGATCGTCCGTCACCTAGTCGAACTGCACGGCGGAACAGTTTTGGCACAAAGCCCAGGCGAAGCTCAGGGGGCAACTTTTACCGTGAGACTCCCACTCATGCCAACTCCACCCAAGACGAACCAGGACAGTAAATTGTCTGAGCAATCCTTAGATTTGCATGGCATTAAAATTTTAGTCGTGGATGATGATGGTGATACGCGAGACTTTGTTGCCTACCTGCTGGAGATGTATGGAGCAAATGTAACAGCCGTCGCCTCACCCTTCGATGCTCTGACTAGTTTAACCCAATCCAAGCCAGATCTGCTGCTCAGCGACATTGGCATGCCAGACATGGATGGCTACACACTGATGCGGCAGGTGAGAACTCTCCTACCAGAGCAAGGCGGGCAAATTCCGGCGATCGCCCTCACGGCATATGCAGGGGAAATTGATTCTCAGCAGGCAATTTCAGCAGGTTTTCAACAACATATTTCTAAGCCAGTAGATCCAGCAATATTAGTTGAGGTCATTTCCAACTTAGTTGGACGCAGCGATTAACTTAACCAAAACAAGGGATTGTCCAGAAAAGGCACTTCTATGGAGCGATCTGCGCTCAGTGTAGCAGCGAAGCGATCGCTCGTTCGATCACCATCAAATCATTATTCAGACTGTTGTTGACACTCCCCTGCCTAAAGGCTAGGGGATTCTACATTCACCGTCAGAACTTGCTCTACCAGGTTTGCACCAAGTAACGTAGTGGTTCCAACTCCTGTAGCGTTTGTTCGGGATTGCCCATCCCTACCTTTTGCAAGATTCAGAATATTTATTGCTGCGTTCACGTCCCTTTGGAACTTACAGCCACAACCACAGCTATGTGTCCGAGTTGAAAGGGACTTTTTCACGATTGCGCCACAATCAGAACATTTTTGAGATGTCATTCTAGGATTGACTGCAATGACTGTTGTGTTAAACTTAAGCGCAAAATATTCTAACCAACGACGAAACAGTGTCCAAGCCACATCATTAATGGACTTGGCAAGACGGTGATTTTTAACCATGCCTTTGACATTCAAGTTTTCATAGGCGACTAGGTAGAGTCGAGAGGAGGTATTATCCTCCGTCCCTCTCTGTTAGATCCGGA